>NZ_JBFSTC010000079.1:23399-27199 GCF_041466605.1 Vibrio sp. 10N.247.310.17
AGCTTAACTTAAGCAAGAGCGCCAAGTTCAAGCAGTACTTCGTCAGCCCATACAATCCATGCTTCACGGATCAGTAGGTTACGACGAAGCGTTAGACGCTCTAGGCGTGCTTGCTTATCTAGTGTAGATGGGGTTGCGTAGTAAGCCGCTTCGATTTCTTTGTAGTGAGAAACCAGTTTGCGAGACTCTTCTACTAGTTCAGCAAGTTGTACACGGTACGCATCAGAAGGTTGTACAGCACAAGCGATTAACTTAGCTGAGAACTCGTCACGAACTGTTGGGTGTGCAGTTGGTTGTTCAAACCATTCACCTAGCGCGCCACGGCCAGCATCGGTGATAGAGTAAACTTTACGATCAGGTTTGCCTTCTTGAGGCTCAAGTACGCAAGTTACCTGGTCGTTCTGAGCCATTTTATTTAGCTCGCGGTAAACTTGTTGGTGGCTAGCTTTCCAGAAGTAACCAATGCTTGCGGAGAATTCTTTTGTGATATCGTAACCAGTAGCATCGCGTGTACTTAAAACGGTTAAAATTACGTGTGGTAATGACATGTCTGAAATCCAAATGGTAAACAGTAAACAAATACTTGAACAACAAGTGTGCTTCTATGGCACGTTATATTGGTTATGTTCAAGTAGCACCAACTCAATCGTTGGTTATGTCACCTTACAAAGCCGTTTATCACCTAGGTTGACCAGTTTATTGGTCGAGTGCCGCAGATTATTATTTTGGAGTGTTTCTGCAGCGGAGCAGTAGTATATCTAAATAATAAGCATAAAGTAGAATACATGGACAAAATAACCCAAAAAACTGACAAAATACTCACTAGTGGTCGTTTGGCAAAACAAAAAGGTCGCCAATGGCGACCTTTTGTTTCTTTTGTAGATGGAATCACTAATTAACCAGTGTTTCGCATACCTGCTGCAATACCTGCAATTGTCACCATTAGCGCTTCTTCTAGCTCTGCTGGTGGTGTTTCGCACTTACGAGTACGGTAAAGCAGTTCCGCTTGAAGCATGTTTAGTGGCTCAACATAGATGTTACGTAGACGAATTGACTCAAGTCCCCAAGGGTCGCTTTGCATCAAGTTCTCGTTATTTTCTACGTTCAGCACCGCTTTGATGTCTTTTTGCAGCTGTTCACGCAGTAACTCACCCAGAGGTAATAGCTCTTCGTCAACAAGTCGCTGATCGTAGTACTTAGCGATTTCCATGTTGCACTTCGAGTACACCATTTCCAACATACCTAGACGAGTCGAGAAGAATGGCCATTCACGACACATCTCTTCAAGTAGCGCTTGATGGCCTTGATCGACAGAGTATTGAATCGCTTCACCAGCGCCTAACCATGCAGGAAGTACCAAACGGTTTTGGCTCCATGAGAAGATCCATGGGATCGCACGTAGGCTTTCTACGCCGCCGTTCGGGTTACGTTTCGCAGGACGAGAACCAAGAGGTAACTTGCCTAACTCTAGCTCTGGCGTCGCTTGGCGGAAGTAAGGAACAAACTTCTCTTCACCACGAACGACGTTGCGGTAAGCTTCGCAAGATACTTCAGACAGCACTTCCATTAGGTCGCGCCATTCTTGTTTTGGCTCTGGTGGTGGCAGAAGGTTCGCTTCTAGAATCGCACTTGCGTATAGGTTGAAGCTATTAACTGCAACATCTGGCAAGCCAAGTTTAAAGCGGATCATTTCGCCTTGTTCAGTTACACGTAAGCCGCCTTTCAAGCTTTTAGGTGGCTGAGAAAGAAGAGCCGCGTGCGCTGGCGCACCACCACGACCAACCGTACCACCACGACCGTGGAATAGAGTCAGTTCAATGCCTTCTTCTTCACAAGCCTTAACTAGCTTGTCCATTGCATCGTATTGCGCCCAGCCTGCAGACATTACACCGGCATCTTTAGCTGAGTCAGAATATCCGATCATCACCATTTGGTGGTTCTGGATAAAGCCACGGTATAAATCGATGCTCATTAGCTGTTTCATTACGGCTTCTGAGTTGTTCAAGTCGTCTAGCGTTTCGAACAATGGACATACGTCCATGCGGTACGGGCAACCACATTCTTGTAGAAGCAAATGTACAGCCAATACATCCGACGCAGTACGAGCCATAGAGATCACGTAAGCACCAAAGGCTTCTCGAGGTTGAGCAGCAACGACCTGACAGGTGTCTAAAACCTCTTTGACCTGCTCAGATGGTTCCCAGTCGCGTGGTAACAGTGGGCGCTTTGAGCTTAATTCATTGGTTAAGAAAGCAACCTTATCTTGCTCGCTCCATTGGTCGTAATCACCAATGCCTAGGTAGCGAGTCAATTCAGATAGCACATCTGAGTGACGAGTACTTTCTTGACGAACATCGAGACGAACCAAATGCACGCCGAATGCTTTTAGGCGGCGTAGCGTATCAAGTAGAGAACCGTCCGCGATTACGCCCATGCCACATTCGTGCAGTGATTGGTAACATGCGTAAAGTGGTGTCCAAAGTTGGTCTATGTTCTGTAGAGTTTCTTTCTTCGGTACTTCTGCGTCGTGCAGTTTTGCATCAAGCACTTCTAGCGTGTTGTTGAGCAGAGTACGTAGGCTCTTCAGGATTGCACGGTAAGCTTCGTGCTCATCGCCAGCCAATTCACGAACGGCATCATTACACTTGGTCATCGACAGTTCGGTAATCAACTCGTTCACGTCACCTAGGTATAGATCTGCGGCTTTCCAGCGAGACAGACGCAGTACTTCTTTGGTGATGGTGTGCGTTACGAATGGGTTACCATCGCGGTCACCACCCATCCAAGATGAGAAATGAACAGGGCGCGCATCAATTGGCAGGCCTTCACCAAGGTAACCTTTTAATCGACCATCCATTTCACGTAGGAAATCAGGCACAGCTTCCCAAAGTGAGTTTTCGACAACTGCAAAGCCCCACTTAGCTTCATCAAGTGGAGTAGGACGTTGCTGACGAATCACATCAGAGTGCCAACCTTGAGCAATAAGTTGCTCTAAGCGGCGTTCGGTTTTCACACGCTCTTTGTGTGATAGGTCGCTTAATTCTAATTTAGACAGACACTCGTTGATCTTAACCAGCTTGTTGATCATGGTGCGACGAGTGATTTCTGTTGGGTGTGCAGTCAGAACGAGTTCAATGTTCAGGTCGCGAACGGCTTGAGCAGCGTCTAGCTTGCTGATGTCATTCTGATTTAATTTGGAAAATAGAGATTGCAGCACATCTGGTTCACAAACATGCTCCTCACAGTGGCGAGAGATCGTATGGTATTGCTCTGCCATGTTGGTGAGGTTGAGAAATTGGTTAAATGCACGAGCAACAGGAGTGAGTTGTTCGTTCGGCAGGTTTTTGATTTCTTCAACTAGGCTGTCACGGTCAGCTTTGTTGCCTGCGCGGGCGGATTTGGAAAGTTTACGGATAGTCTCCACTTTCTCTAAGATAACGTCACCATGTGCATCTTGGATTGTGTTACCTAGCAAGCGTCCCAGCATGCTTACGTTACTCTTGAGAGCGGCGTATTTCTCGTTCATTGTCATCCTGCCTCGTAAAAAAATTACATCCATTGTTCCTTGTTAAGTACACAATCTAGCGAAAAGTGCTGTATCTAGTCAAATAAAGCATTCTAAGTTTGCAATTATTAGGTTTAAAAATGCGGGAGAAGTAAATTTTTCAAAACTTAGGGAAAAAGTGAAATTTAATTACAAGATCGGGCTGTGTCAGGGATAACAGAATAAAAGCCACCTTTTCGGGTCAACACCTATCATTTAAGGTGTTTAGATCGCACAGTGTAGCGAGTCTTACTAA
>NZ_JBFSTC010000080.1:0-27186 GCF_041466605.1 Vibrio sp. 10N.247.310.17
GGATTATCTGCTAACTGCAAGATCGTTCAAGTCTTCTTAAACGATCGGCATTACCGCAATCGCGAGGCCTTAGTTTTTCTCTCGAACAGTTACAACTGCCCTCTTTCACTGACTTCACCGCTTTCATCAACGTTGTGTTGAACTGCTGTGGTTGCTCAAGCATTGGGAAGTGACCAGAGTCTTCAATGTAATAAATGCTGTAGTCCTTGATGTGTTTCTTGTTCGCTTCTGAATCGGTTGGCCATAGGCGAGCGTTGACCAATATGACTGGCACGTTCACGTTCTCATACACGCGGTGTGCTTCGCCTGTCACGTATTGACCTAGATAATGGCGGAACTGATTTTTGGCGATAGCGGGCGGTGCTGAAGCCATGTCTTGCGTTACCCAATAAAGTAAATCCGCGTCTACGTCTTTTGGTAGCGAATCTTTCACGAACATAGTAATGCCCGCTTGGAAGTCTGCTTCAAATGGTTTGGTCATTGCATCTAGGTCGCTTTGTAAAACCGCTAGTGCGACGTTTTGCGATGTATCGACACCAATAATGCCCTTCACTCTTTTCGGCATCATTTTAGCGGCTTCTGCAATAACACCACCCGCCATGGAGTGCCCGACTAAGGTGACTGATTCGAGTTTCTCTTTCTCGATTACGGCTTTGATGTCTTCAGCGAATGCAACCATGGTGTATTCTTCGCGATTGAACGATGAGTTACCGTGCCCTGCTAAGTCCATGGTGATCACTGGATACTGCTTTGAAAACTCACTCACTTGGTTTTGCCAAAGCCTCCTGTCTAAGCTCCAGCCGTGAATGAAGATCAACGCTGTATCCCCACTGCCACTTTTGCCATACGCAATTTGCTCACCATCGTGAGATATCGCAATACCGTACTTAACCGTTGAATCATGGGCCATGGCATTCATACTACCAAGTGCCATGAATACCAAGAGTGTGATGTTTAGAATTAAGCGTTTCATAGTGTCTCTCTACTTACTTTGGAGGAAGCATAGAAAGCACCCCTCTCAATCAATATAGTCACTATAAAGTGTGAAGTTGTAAACAGGTCAAGAACATTAAACTGATAGATGGAAGCGAATCATTAAGCAGGTAACATAACAACAGGAACGTGTCGAAATTTGTAGTTTTAAAAGCAGACTCTGGTAATAACAAAACCATTATCAAAGTCTTCGACAAAAGATTATTCAAAGGCTCTAATAAATATACTTATTGAGCCTCTTAGCATTATAGATAAAGACTACCTTCGACCATTGCGGTAGCGTAAGTTGTGAACACTTCGAAACTCGTTATAACACTCCAGTCTCAAACCTCTGCTGTCCAATGGAGAAAACACATTAAAATATTTATCAAAATATTTTGCATCACTCCTCAAGTCGCCTTTCCAATCATAAATATTAATAGTTCGATTCAAAAATTCGCGAAACAAAGTATCGTTGAGTTCTTTTACTAAAGTATCACAGGCCTTTGCCGCTTCTTGTACTACACTGAGCTCAAGTTTAATTGGCTTTTCTAGATATTCATGGTACTTGTCTAGACCTAAAGATAGAGCGTTATTTGACCCAAACAACCCTGACCTATGAACAACGCAATGTCTTAACTGACCTATAAAATCAAAGTCTGAAAATGCAGTTGCTAATTCGGGGTTTTGTTTTAGATTAAGTAAGCTAACACCAGTAACACTCTTTACCGTTTCTTTAATGTTGTACGCAGAGTGAAATGAGCAGTCCTCCATTAATGCTTCGGGTAAAAGTTGTTTATCATGGTGAATTGCAGCCCCATATGTAACAGGTCGTGAATAGCTTTTTGTCTTAGATTCATCATCGATAAGAAGTAACTTTCTCAGAAGACAACGAACATAACTTTCAACTGAAGATATAAAACCAAGAATAAGAAGGTTCGATAATTTAGCCCATTCTTCATTACTTTGAGATGCCAAAGATATATAATTACCCGTTGCAGGCTCTAATACAAAACACCCTAGTAATTTTTTATATGACAGCATATTACTTTCATATATATCAATTGGCGACTTAGTTGGTTCTTGATACGACAGGTCAAATAGAGACTGAGATCGTATAGTAGTAGTGCTTCTTGTTCCTGATAATGTGAACTTAAATTCTTTTTTAGCCATTAGTATAGAAACTCATTTGTCCATGCATTAATCTTATTAACAATCTTCTCTGCATATTTTGGTCCGACCTGCTTGACTTTTTTTAACTCTCTAATCGTATCATCAGATATAAGTACATCTTCAATTGTTTTGAATTTTGATATACTAATAACTTTCAGCTGAAAGTCAGTAAAAGGTAACTCAGACAACTCTTTACTCATGCATTCTTTAAATATTGAACCGTCAACTAATTCACTACCGCATATATGACAAAATTTTTGTCCATCTGCGATTCTAGCAGTTCCACAACTAGGGCATTCCGGCAAATCAATTTTAATTTCAGCTATTAATTGTTCTGGAATAATCCGGTTGAATTTTCTTCGTATCGGATGTTTTTCAGAGGGGCTAGACAATACAGTTACTAATTGAACTACATTAAATCCTCTACTTTTTATCAAAGCCTTTTCTTTAATCAAAAGAGCTAAATGTGGGACAAAACGTCTCAGTTTTCTCTCTTGCCCATGTGAAACCATTGACATTTCAAATAGAAGGCCAGCTTCAACTAAGAACTTAATCATTCTCTCAGCTTTTTCATCAATATCTTCTATTCCGACTATTATATTTTTTCGATAACCGTCACCTTTTTTTTCGTAGCTATCGTAATTAAATTCTTTAACAGAATTTATCAAGCTAAATAAAAAACGATGTCCCACATTGATAAAACTACCATATTGTTTTATTTTTTCAGCAATAGATAAATATTCTTGAATAATATTATCGCATCTCGACTGTATAACTGAATTTATACGCTGTTGCTGAGTTTTACTATCCGAATCAACATATGATCTTATCAAAGAGATATATGCTCTTGGGATTCCAAATGATGCATACATCAACAAATTTAAAACCTTCTCATCTATATTTACATGCTCTCTGAATCTTTTGTCAATAATGGTATTCATAAATGAGATATAGTCTTTATCTTGAACATCCATCCAAATAGAAACTTGTTCAGCATCCTGACCAACATGAAATCTAGGACCGTACTGTGTTGTACCTGGGTAGACCGAAGCCTTAGGAGAAATTTTCACCGACTTAATACTGCGAAAAATATCAAAAAACTCAACCATATAATCGCGAGTCAACGTCAACGCAGCATCATCGAGCAATAGAATAGCTCTTTTTCTACCTTTCTCATCTAATGCTCGATGAATTAAACCTTGTGTTAAAGATATATTGATTGTTGATATAATCTCATCATAACTTTCATTATATATATTTCTCTCCATATCTTTTATGAAGTTAAATAGATTATCCTTGCTTAAACATTCTTTATTGTACTCAACGTCAAAGTTATCTATAACATCATACGAGATTTTGCAAAGAACCCATGCATGAAAAATATCTAAAGCGTTAGATTTATTATGAAGATATGTTTCCAATCTCAAGTAATGATTAAACGTTACATATATAGGCAGTGGTAGCTTCTCATTATTAATACATGTGTTGTATGCACAACGCATTTGGTGTGTTTTTCCTGTACCTCTAGGGCCAGTAATTAACTTAGATCCAACTTGAATCAGTTTTTTTTGAATATGCTGGAAGTGCTCACTATTTGCAGTCCAGTCAAGCAATTGCTCATTTGTTAAGTAATCCGCTCTTTCTTCATACTCACTACTATCGAAAAAAGATAAATCTATTTCTAGCTGGTCTGTCATAGGAGTAATTCCTTTACATTTATAATCAATATTGTAAAATAATCTGTCGTTTCATAAGGTTATCATAGAAAGTGGTTGAATTAAATCAATACTATACATCAAAAGCCACTAGCTTTTTACTAGCATCAATGCTTGACGTCGAGCATGTTAAGTCCTGTTTAGAGTTAAGTGCTGGTGAGGGTGCACTCATCGAGCCGATCAAAGAGCTCAATCAGGCGGTCTATTTTACTACCGTAGATCTAGACATACAAAACACCGACAAGTTGAGAGAAAAGTACCCAGAAGACATTCACATATGTAGTGATGCTCTCGATTTAAATTTGAACATCAATGCTAATTCTTTTGACTTGGCAGTTTGTAATCCGCCATTTGCTTATACAACTCTGAACGAAAACTATAAATTAATATTAGGGGATGATTTTACCTCTATGTTTAAAGATAGTTCAAAGATTAGAACAGAAATATTATTCATTCTAAGAAATCTATTCTTCCTAAAACAAGGAGCAACATTAGCTGTTATTGTTCCTGACTTTATTTTCTCTTCACATACGCTTTCTAAATTTAGAAAGGTTCTTTTCTCTAAGTATGATTTATATCAAATAATTGAATGTGAACATAAGAGCTTTAAGAAAACAGAAGCAAAGACATATATTTTATTCATAAAGAAAGCTAAGCCAAACAATTTAAATAGTAATATTCCCTGTTTAATACTTTCATCAAGTAAGACTAGACGAAAAATAGTACCTATTAGCTCAACTTTTAACAGCTTAAATTTAAAAGAAAAACACGGTTACCATATATTTAGAGGTTCTAATAGTAGTAAAGAATGTCGATTATCAGGAAAGCCATTTCATCACAACTATGCACATGTAGAAGATCTTTCAAATATATCTTACTCACCTCATAATGATATAGAAAGTAGTTTCAAATATGCTTTCAAAGACGACATTCTGATTCATCGCGTGGGTCGAAATGTAGGAAGAACTGTATTTTTAGATTCTGAGTCAGTTCTCATAAGTGATTGTATTATCGTATTAAGGTTTGAAGATATGGATCTTAGGGAAAGGTTTATCACTCATTGGGCTTCAAAAAAAGAAGAATGGGTGTTAAACAACCAGAAGGGAACATGCGCCAAAAGCATATCGATAAGCAGTCTTAAAGACTTTATATTCTCCTTGGGTTAGTTATTCGTCCTATTAGCTCACCTTTACTCCTTTGATAGATCCAACGTGGTAATACTGAACTGTTTGATGTTTTCCAGTTCATTAAATACTAGCCTCACCAGAGCACCTACCTTTACCAAATTCCAAGTTTTTACCCTGCTGTACAAAAAGGCCTCGCAATTGCGAGGCCTTTGGTTTTTCTATCTATCAGAAGAGATTAGTCGCGAAGTGCTGCGCCGAATTTCTCTGAGATTGAAGCTACGATAGCATCTACTGAACCAGCGATGTCTGCATCTTCTAGTGTGCGCTCTACAGACTGTAGGCTAAGTGCGATTGCTAGGCTCTTCTTACCTTCTTCAACGCCTTGACCAACGTATACGTCGAACAGTTTAGCGCCTGTTAGGAATTCGCCACCCGCTGCGATACACGCTGCTACGATGTCGCCAGAAGCAACTGCTTCATCAACAACAACGGCGATATCACGACGGTTTGCAGGGAACTTAGATACGGCTACTGCTTCTGGAAGCACGCGAGTGTTGATAGCTGCCCATTCGATTTCGAATACGATAGTGCGGCCGTTAAGACCAAACTTACGCTCTAGTTCTGGGTGAACAGTACCAATGATACCCACTTCTTTGCCGTCTACTACGATAGCCGCAGTTTGACCTGGGTGAAGTGCTGGGTGCTTAGCCGATTTGAAGCTGTATGCGATTTCGTTTGCAGAAAGCTCAAGAACGGCTTCTAGGTCACCTTTAAGATCGAAGAAATCTACAGTGTTAGTTGCAATATCCCAGTGCTCTTCGCCACGAGTACCAGAGATAACGCCCGCAAGCATCATTTCTTGGCGCATGCCGTTTTCAGCAGTTGCTTCAGGGATGAAACGTAGGCCTGATTCGAATAGACGAACGCGAGACTGTTGACGCTTCTGGTTGTGAACAACTGTGTTTAGAAGACCTTGGATTAGGCCAAGACGCATTGCTGACATATCCGCAGAGATTGGGAATGGCAGGATTAGCGGCTCTACACCAGGTACAACAAGCTTTTGCTGTTCTGGTTCTACGAAGCTGTATGTGATTGCTTCGTGGTAGCCACGGTCTACAAGAAGGTCACGAACGCGCTTAAGCGGTTGGTTAGCTTCTTTGTGGTCATTCATTTTAAGTGCCGCTTTAGGCGCTTGATTTGGAATGTTATCGTAACCGTAGATACGACCTACTTCTTCAATTAGGTCTTGCTCGATTGCGATATCAAAACGCCAAGATGGAGACGTTGCCGTCCAACCTGCGTCTGTGCTCTCGCTCTCTTCAACAACAGCTACTTCACAACCTAGGCGAGTAAGAATTTCCACTACGTCTGTAGATGGGATTTCGTGACCTAGTAGGCTGTCTAGCTTAGCGCGACGTAGAGCAACTACGTTTGCTTTAGGAAGATCAGCTTCAGATTCGCTGCCGTTTACTGGCGCAACTTCACCACCACAGATTTCAACTAGAAGCTGTGTTGCACGCTCCATTGCTGCTGCTTGTAGCGTTGAATCAACACCACGTTCGAAACGTAGAGAAGAATCTGTGTGAAGGCCGTAAGCACGTGCGCGACCACGGATGTGATCCGGAGCGAAGAATGCCGCTTCAAGAAGTACGTCAGTTGTTTCAGTCGTAACACCTGAATCTTGACCGCCAAAGATACCAGCGATTGCTAGTGCTTTGTTTTGGTCTGCGATAACAAGTGTGTTGCTGTTTAGTTCAGCTTCGTTGCCATCTAGAAGTGTTAGCTTTTCGCCCTGCTCTGCTAGACGAACCACGATACCGCCTTCGATCTTAGCTAGATCAAATGCGTGCATTGGTTGGCCTTGCTCTAGCATCACGTAGTTTGTGATGTCTACAACTGGGTCGATTGAACGGATACCACAACGACGCAGTTTTTCTTGCATCCAGATTGGCGATTCCGCTTTCACGTTTACGTTCTTAACCACACGGCCAAGGTAACGTGGACAAGCATCAGTTGCTTTGATTTCAACAGATACTGTGTCTTCAATGCTTGTTGCAACAGCTTCAACTGTTGGCTCTGTAACGTCTGCGCGGTTTAGTACGCCAACTTCACGAGCAAGGCCACGGATGCTGAAGCAGTCTGCGCGGTTTGCTGTTAGGTCTACGTCGATAGTTACGTCGTTAAGCTCAAGAAGCTCACGAACGTCCATACCTAGCGTTGTACCTTCTGGCAGCTCAAGGATGCCGTCAGACTCTACGTCGATACCTAGCTCAGAGAAAGAACAAAGCATGCCGTGCGATGGAACGCCACGTAGTTTTGCTTTCTTGATTTTGAAGTCACCAGGAAGTACTGCGCCAACTGTTGCTACTGCTACAGTTAGGCCAAGACGACAGTTAGATGCACCACAAACGATGTCTAAAAGTTCTTTATTACCTTCAGCATCAACAGCGCCGATATCAATTTTTGTAACTTGTAGTTTGTCTGCGTCTGGGTGCTGACCGCACTCAACCACTTTACCTACTTTAACGCCGGTGAATTCACCAGCAACAGGTTCTACATCGTCAACTTCCAAACCAGCCATAGTGATTTGGTGAGCTAGCTCTTCGCTGTTAATTGCAGGTTTAACCCACTCGCGTAGCCAAGATTCACTGAATTTCATAGTTTTGACTGCCCCGGATTACTTGAATTGTTTAAGGAAACGAAGGTCGTTCTCGAAGAACGCACGAAGGTCATTTACGCCGTAACGAAGCATCGTTAGACGCTCTACACCCATACCGAATGCAAAACCAGAGTATTTCTCAGGGTCGATGCCAACAGAGCGAAGTACGTTAGGGTGAACCATGCCACAGCCTAGAACTTCTAGCCATTTGCCATCTTTACGTTTCACGTCAACTTCAGCTGAAGGCTCTGTGAACGGGAAGAATGAAGGACGGAAACGCACTTCAACCTCTTCTTCAAAGAAGTTACAAAGGAAATCGTTAAGAATGCCTTTAAGTTGTGCGAAGTTTACGTTCTCATCAACTAACATACCTTCCACTTGGTGGAACATTGGCGTGTGAGTTTGATCGTAGTCGTTACGGTAAACACGACCCGGAGCAATGAAGCGGAATGGCGGTTTGCCGTTTTCCATCGTACGGATTTGAACACCAGAAGTGTGCGTACGTAGCATTAGATCAGGGTTGAAGAAGAAAGTATCGTGATCAGTACGAGCTGGGTGATCGTCTGCGATGTTTAGTGCATCAAAGTTGTGGAATGCATCTTCGATCTCAGGGCCAGACTCAGTGCTAAAGCCAAGCTCACCAAAGAACTGTTCGATACGCTCAACTGTGCGAGTAACTGGGTGAAGACCACCGTTCTCAATGCGACGACCTGGTAGGCTCACATCGATAGTTTCTTCAGCTAGTTTCGCTTCAAGCTCTGCACGTTGTAGTGCGTCTTTGCGAGCTGCGATCGCTTGTTGAACAGCACCTTTCGCTTTGTTGATCTCTTGACCAGCAGTGCGACGCTCTTCAGGTGGAAGTTTACCTAGGCTTTGTAGTTGAAGAGTTAATTCACCCTTCTTACCTAAATACTGAACTCGCACTTCATCAAGTGCGACTAACGAATCTGCTGTATCAATAGCAGTCGTTGCATTAGCAATGATCTCTTCTAGATGTTGCATCATTTCCTCATCTACCAGTTGGTAGTGTCCGTATCGGATGATTAGTTTTTTTAGATAGCTACACATAGTAATCAAACACGCTACCAATGCCAAATTGAATCGTTAAAAGAACAAGTTATTGACTAAAAACACGGCAAATTTAACAGGATATTAATGAGGAGTAGGAAGAAGTGGAACAATTACTGGTACCACTCCTTAATTTGGAGGCGAATCGCGCTCAAAAAATAAAGCGAGCTAGGTTTTAGATTTAAAGTGAACTGAGCGCTAAAACTGACGAGAGCTATGGTTCTAAATCTTAAGTAAATCGAGATCTAAATCTGAATCGAACAAACGCTGTTCTTCCCCGCGTTTTTCGCTAAATAAACGGACTCATCAGCCGCTTTAATCAATTCATTCATGGTTTCGAATTCTTGGGTCATTTCAGCCACACCGACACTAATGCTGCCAATCCAAGCTTGGTTGCCGGTTTCGACCTCTAATTCAGACACTTTCTGTCGAGTCGTTTCTGCGATGTGCATACCCCCTTTAAGATCGGTATCAGGGCAAATCACCAAGAATTCATCGCCCCCTAATCGGCACACAATATCATCGTTGCGGAATGTGTTTTTCAGTTCGCGCGAGAGGGTTTTTAGCACCAAATCACCTGCATCATGGCCACTGGTGTCATTAATGCGTTTGAAGTGGTCGGCATCAATCATAATGCACACCAAAGGCACGCCAAGTTCTTTGGAGTCTTGCCAATGCACGGCTAACTGTTTAAAAGCGCAGCGGCGGTTAGGCAAATTAGTGAGTGAGTCTGTTAAGGACAGTTCTTCAAGTTTCTTATTCGCTTGTTTTAACTCTGCCGTACGTTCCTCAACTTTGTCTTCGAGTAACTGGTTGAAGCGTAACAACTGTTTGTTGCGTTCAGAGACCTGCTCAAATAAGCCTTTAAGCGCGGCCAATAAAGGGATGGTTGACGAGTCTTGCTGCTTTTCTTCTGCCTCAAAGGCTTCTAGGGGTGTTGCGCCCTGTTCTATCGCGGCCACTTGTCGCGCCATGTTTTGGTCGATGCCGAGGATGTGATAAGCAAGCCAATGAATCAGGAAGTCCAGTAGCTGACGTGCTGACGCCTGAGCTTCTTCCAAGATGAAAGCTTGCATGCTGTAGATATCTTGCATAAACACACGATGCACCTTGATGTGCTCTTCAATGTGTAAGTCATAGAGCCCGCAATCTCTCATCAAAGATTCTTCTTCTTTAAAGTGAAATTCGGCATAGCGTGTGAGGTCGAGTAAAGCGACGCTCATGTCGTCTATAGAGATCGTATTCTCTGACAACAGGTTTCCGTAATGATTGATAAAACCAACAAGGTATTGATGTTGTTCGTCTACGACACCAATGCCTGTTTCAAAGTTTTTATCCCAATTAAATGAATTCATAAATCCCTTAGGGCCGATACCACCAGCACAATTTACATTCATATGCGGAGGTTATAGAGGTTCGAAAAATATAACCATCTTACCTGTGGGGCTATTTGATTGTTTGATCCACTTTATAAAAAGACGACGTTAAACATTCTAAATATGGCTCATCTTAAATATGAGACGCTCCCCTTAAGAAGAACGCCTCATGAAGCTAATATTAACTTTTTGGAGATGCCAACTTTTTGGAAACGCTAACTTGTTGGAAATAATCCCTTTTTGTAAAGACTAAAAGTAATATTCCAACGCCATCTCAACAAAGTCGTCCTTACGCGCGAAGAACAACAAGTCTTCTGGGGTTTCGTTCTCAAACAACCAAGCGTTCAATCGCCACTTGAGGTTGTTATTGATGCGGCTTGATGCTTCCAGCTTTGCACTGTAGACATCGCTGTTATCTAAGTCTTGAGTGATGCCCGTAAGTACTTCGGTGCCGTCTTCATCGTTCAAGGCGAAACGCGCACCAAGGAACACATCGTTTTGGCCGATGGTTTGGGCGTTGTTACCTCGGCTGTCATACAGGTATTCAGCAATGAAGCCAATGTCCCAATACGATTCAAGCGCCCCAACCCATGTGTATTCAAAACCTGTCGCGACGCCAGTGTGGTTGTCGTAGCTGTCGCGATAAATGCTTTCAAGCTTCCATAACCAGTCACCAATAATGCCTTGCACATCGAGTCCGAAGTGCTGCATTTGCGCGTAATACGGCTTGAGTTCATTGCCTTCTACACGATAATAAGGGTCGCGATTTGTGCCGCCTAAGTAGCTTAAACCGACATCCCAATCACCGTACATTTGGCTATAACGCAGTGCCACATCGACGTGCTTTTCTTCTCTCGAAGATTCGTAAAGCGCATCGTCCGATACAGGCACTGTCGGCCTTAAGCGACCGTCTTCCCCTGCGAAGGTACGCTCACGAAAATACGGCAGTAACATGGCATCGATAGTTCCCCAGTCTTTGATCGAGGTGAAGTGGACCATTGGCTGACCCAATTTCGATTCACCATCGACCGATTCAATGGCATCGGTTTGGTTTACCACATCGACCAAGTGCGCCGATTCAGTTACGCCCCAAAACACCTTGCCTACACCAGCTCGCAGTTCGTAATCGTCCCAATAATTGAGATACAGAGCTTCACGAACATCTCCATGGGTACGCTCATCGTCTTCGCTGTCTAGGCGGTAAAACGGCGTGAAGGTAAAGCTGCCGTTGCCCTCCTCTTGCTCCCAGTAAAACTCTGGTTGCAACACCAGTGAGCTTTGTCCTTTATCTTGCCCTTGCAAACCGTCACTAAAGAACTGCCTGTGTTCAAGGTTAATCTGCCCTGCGAGTTCCGGACTAATCTGTTCTACGAACTCGGAGCTAAAACCACCCGCCACACATGGCAACGACACTTGCATTAGCCCAACTGTCGCCGCCAAGGTTAAAGATAACTGCGTTCCTGTTAACACAATCCTTTTCATATTCTTGCCTTACTTTGCACGTTTAAGTGTGTTTTTTTGAAAGTCCTTGTCCTTAAGACCGGTCTGGAACGCTAAATCTGTCGTGGTTAATACCGTACTTTTGCCTGTTTGGTGGTTTTGCATCGACATAGTGTGCGCGCGCCAGTATTGGTTTAGGTATTGTTTGTAGTCTTGGAATGACAGGGTTTTCAACAATGCGCCTTTACGGTCGTAAAACTCCACTTGAACGGGGCGGTAATATTGTTGGTCTAGCCATACTTTCTGCATGGTGTAGCCAGAGTTTTTATCGGTCGGTACTTGCTCTAAAACAAAGGTATCAACACCTTCAATTTTGGCGTCTTCAATGTAGTTGAAGGTGTACTTTTCTAGCTCAAACGAGCTTAAGTCTTCGTAAGCAAATTCACTGCCCATAAACGGGCCCGATTTGTTGCGTGAAGAGATCCGTTTTACACGTTTCAATGCAGGCAGATACAACCATTGGTCATCCGATTTAGTGATGTGTGAATGGTTTAAGAAAGCCGTGCCTTTTACGTCACGCGGCTCATCAAAAATCGTCAGCCCTTTATCACCATCGTCATCCACTTCTAACGACTTCAATCGCATTAGGCGGGTGCTGCTTTCGCCCTGTTTGTTGCGAAGTAGCATTTCCATGGTCGCGACAGAATCGCCCCACCCCATATCAACGGCTTTACGTTGTTCGGCAATCTCTAGGCCTTTCGCGGGGTCGGCTAACGTAGGGAAAGCTGCGAATGTGCCTACTGTTAACGTGCCGACGGTTAATGAGCTGACGGAAAGTAATGTGGTAACGAATGATTGTTTAGCGCTTTTCATAAATTTCTCCTTGAGTCAGCCCACCGCAGCAGGCTGACGATTCCTTATTTGGACGACGTAGTCAGTTCGCCAGCTGGGTTAGCTTGCGCTGTTTTAGATAGCTCTGTTTTAGATAACTCGGCTTTAGATAGCTCTGATTCGTGCTGAGGTTTATCTGCATAGTGCGTCTGTTTGTCGAAGATCATCAGTAAGCTCGGTAGCAAGATGAAGTCGACTACTAGCGCAATGAAAATCACAATCGCACTGAGTAAGCCCATGTCGGAATTGAGTCTAAAGCTCGACATCGCCAGTACAGAGAAACCAGCCACAAGCACAACCGTGGTGATCCACAGTGCGCGGCCAACAGTGTGGAAGGCGTAACGAACGGCTTCTTCTGCTGATTTCCCTTCCATTCTGGCGCGTTGGTATTTACTCAAAAAGTGCACTGCATCATCGACAACGATACCCAGTGTGAGCGTGACCACGACTGACAAACCCAAGTTGATTTCACCAGAGATCAACGCCCACAAACCAAAGCCAATAATCGCCGGGGCAATGTTTGGTACTAGGCTAATCATGCCTAAGCGAACTGAGCGCAATGCAAAGATCATCAAGCCAGAGATAAGCACTAAGGTGATAGGCAAAGTTGATAACATGCTCGCCATGTTGGTTTCGCCAATGTGAGCAAACATCAGTGATGGGCTCGACGCGACCACTTCATACTGAGGTGCATTAGCTGCAAACCATGAGTAAATGCGCTCTTCGAGTTCTACCAATTCCACACTGCCTAGGTTGTCGACCGTGAGTACCATTTTGATCGATGACTTATCGACGTTGATCTGGTTGTTCAAGTCCAAGCCATACGGCAAAGACATTTCGTAAAGCAGCAGGTATTGCGCGGCAAGTTCACGGTTAAGCGGCAGTTGATAATAGCTATCGTCATCGCCATGCATGTTCTTATTCAAACGCATGTAAACATCGGAAAGCGTGGCGACATGGTCGGTTTCTGGTTGAACGCGTAGCCATTCAGTAAAGTCGCCAATCGCTTGCAAGAACACAGGGTCAGCAATCGCTTGAGACTCGTTGGTTTTCACCGCAATACTGATGGTCGTCATGCCGCTTACCGTCTCTTCCATGAAATCGGCTGCTTGTCTGAATTCGCTTGAGGTATCGAAATACTTCACCGATTCATCATTCACTTTGTTCAATGGAATTAACGCGGCTGCACCCACAATCACTAGAGTCGAAATAGGCAGCAGAGCTTTGCGGTTGGTCACCACAAAGTCGCCCAGTCTATCCATGAAAGTGACTTTGTTTTGTGCCGCCCCTTTTCCTTGCGTAGATAAGTTCGCTGGCAAGGTCTTCACTGGCAATAGTTTTAACAGCGCAGGCAGCATAGTCACAGAGAGGAAACATGCGATGAGCACGCCCAATGCCGACAAGTTACCGAAGTCTCGCAATACTGGAGAATCCGACATGTTCATCATCAAGAAACCAATCGCGGTGGTGACAGAAGTAATTAAGATCGGCATCGCATTAAGCTTGATGCTGTATTGAATGGCTTGTGCTTTCTCCATCCCGCGCTGCATGGCTTGTCTCATGGTCACAATCACGTGAACACAATCAGCAACGGCAAGGGTTAGTACTAAGGTTGGAACGTTGACCGCTGCGGTGCTGAGGAACATCCCTGCCCAGCCAGACAAACCCATGGTCGCAACAATCGAAGAGATAATCACAACTAAGGTAGCCACCACGCTAAAGAACGAGCGCAACATAAAGGTCAGGAACACCAATACCACCAACAGCATTAACGGCACGAGTGTTGAGCTGTCTTCTTGAGCCGACATCATAAACGCGTTGTTCATGGCAATGATGCCCGCTTTATGGAATTCGACGCTCGGGTAATCGGCTTGGTACTTGGCGATCATAGTATTGATGGCCGCGATCACTTCTTGCACTTCGGCGGTTTTGTCCACTTCAGGCAATTGCACGGTGACGTTAACAATGGTCACATCGCCAGAGGCCGACACCAATGCATTCTTAAGCAGTGGTTCGTTGAGCGCGATCTGTTTTACTTTGGCGATTCGCTCTGGTGTGTGCTCGTATTCTTCGTAAAGAAGGTCTTCCACTAAGAGGTCATCTTCAACGGCTTCGGTATGCTGATAATTGGCCAGCGAATCAACACGGCTTGAGTACGGGATCTGCCACGCATCGACCGTGAGGTTTTGAATTAAGGTGAGGGTTTCTGGGGTGAAGACATTGCCGCCTTCAGGCGCGACGACAATCGCGAGGTTGTCGGTTTTCGCAAAGGTAGTTTGGATTTCGTCGAACGCCATCAACTGTTTGTTGGTGCCTTCGAAGAAGATGTTGTAGTCCCCTCTAAAGTAAAGGTTCTTAGCCCCTAATGCAGAGAGAATGATGATTGAAAAAACCACCAGCAGAACGATAAACGAACGCTTGGTCGGTATTGAGTGCCAACTGTTATTTAGATCCCCGTTTACGCTATCAACATTACGGTTATCTCGATTTTGCTGCTCGAAAGCGGGCTTCTGGCTGTCATGTTCCATCACAGTCTCCATTTGTGACGATTCGTCATAGTTGTGTCTTAAAAAGCCAGCCGGAGCTGACAAAAGACACAATTCTTAGTCATACACTCAAGAAAACCAAAACCACACTAGGCAAACTTAAGTTTATGACGAATCGTCACTAATGGTTATTAATAAACCCACACGAGTGGGCTTAATGGAAGCTTATCGACCTACTGACTCTAGGTAAGCGACTTCTTCACTGAACAGTTCTTGTTCTACACGGCGCCAGGTTTTGCGGTAATCCCAATCGCTAGAAAGGGGCTGCCAATTTAGGCCGTCTAGTAGCATGTTCGCGTTGTGTAATACTGAATACGGGTCTTGTAACCGCTTAATACAATGACTGTTTGATGCGTTCTGTGACAAGGCATTTGAACCAAATGCGATTGACCAGTTAGCAAACACGATGGCATCTGAACCCACACCAGAAGAGAACTTAAGGTCACCGGCTTCTACTGCTCGGTTTACCATTGAATCGGCTTGTTCAATCACCAACTCTTCCAGTTCATTCATCTCGGTTACACGTGCACTAGACGCTTTCTCTAGTACCCACGGGCTTTTCGCCATGATCGCACAGGTTGATAGTACCGGTTCCATGCGAGCATAGATTCGGTAAGCAACGTGCAGTGCGACAATCTTTTCACGTGTGTTGCCTTCAAACTCTCCAGAGCGAGCAAACATTAATGCCTCGGTCTTTAAAGAGTGAATACACAAGGCTAAAACCACGTCTTCTTTGCTGCAAAAGTGATTGTATATCGTACCTTTAGAATAAGAACTTGCTGCCGTTAGCCTATCCATCGTGAGGTTTCCGAACCCTTGTTCTCGAACCAGATCTTTTGCTAACAACATCAATTCTACTTCTCGGTCTGCTATAGACTGCTGCTTTTTAGACAACACGCCTTTGCAACCAAAGATACCTTGTTTATCGCCTTTACAACCAAAGCCAAACATAATTTCTCAGTCCGTATTTGAGCTTAGCTATCATCTAAGCTTCGCCAGTATTTAAAACGCTCCTATCCAATATATTAACACGAATAGTAAATTCATGTAGTTAACCATTTTGTGACGCTTCGTCATTTATGACTTATCGTCATAATAGCGCAAATATTGACCACATCAAGGTGTTTCATAAAATTAAATTCACGTTATGAATGGATGTGAAAACCATCAATAATCACATCGCGTTACTCACCAGCCTGCCGTCATTAACTGGCATAGCATCAGTAACCAACATAAGATCAATAACCAACGCAGCATCACTAACCAACGCAACATCACTAACCAACGCAGGAAGAAGCGCCTTAGTTTGGCGAAACCAATACAAGCCCATTACGCTGTCTTCATCTAAATAGAGCATGATGGTTTAGGACAGTCAGCTATTCGAGCCGAATGGAGGGGTACGTAAACCACGAGAATGAGTGAGTTCAGGTTCACTTTTTGGTGCAGACCTCTCCTTATGGTTAATATTTGGCTTACTAATGCCGTTTTCTACTAAGTTGCTATAAATTAGGTAAGGGGTGACTTACAATAGTGACAACGACTTACCTTTTTTGAGAACACGATATTGAGCGCCAAATATTCTTATTTAGCTTGGCAAGTGAATACTTCTAGCCCAGCAGAAAAGCTTGTTTTATTGATGCTTGCAGACGGTGCTGACGAATTCGGCTACACCAATGTGTGCTTACAAACAGCAGGTCAACTTTGTGCTCTCTCTACGTTTGGTTTAGCCGACTGCCTTAAGTGTTTAGTCGACCAAGGTTTTCTCGATAAGGTAAAAGTAGATTATCGAGATCAAAAAGAGATTCACGTTTTCAAAATGCTCATTGAGCAAGAGCAAGCTACGGCGCACATTGAGGTTCAACCGACCAACAGTATTCCTGTCTACTCTACGGCACCTGCACCTGCACCTGCACCTGCACCTGCACCTGCACCCAAGTTTCAGCCTGCTCCGGCACCGATGCAACACATGCAGCATGCCCCTCGCCCACAAGGCCGAGGCTCAATGAACAGCAACACCGTCTCTACTCATGATCTCAACGAAGAAGAGATACCATCATGGGCAGAACGTGCGTTTAAATTCTCCGGTTTGACCGGTGACCATAGTTTAGTATGGAAGAAATTTGTCCTCTGGTATAAAGCCAAAGCCAATGAATTAATGCCACTATCTCGGATTGAATCCAAGCTGCAGTACTGGCTAGTTAACGAGAAGCAAAATGAAAGACAACAACAGCAGAAGACCTCTCAATATTCAGGAAATGCAGGACAAGCTCAAGGAAATGGGTATAGACAAAAGCTTAGCCCATCTGAACGCTTCAGGCAGCAGCTCATTCAAAAAGGCAAAAAGCCAACCTTCTGAGCCAGCTTCACCTGTTGTTCCTGACTCTACAGGCTCAATAATACCTGAAGTTATTGAAGCACAGAGCACTGAAGTAGCGACACCCAATGCTGCTAGCACGGGTTCGTCTCAACAAGTGCCTGTTGTTGACCAAGATCCAGCAGAATTAGAGCTGACCGATTGGTGTATCCATGTGTTCGGTTCTTTCTTGAGCGTGTACGAAACTCAGTGGGAATACCAATACGGTAGTGAACCAAGCGGTAAGTTTCTTGAGTTTGCCCACTCTGTTGACTCAGACGGCCTTAACCGCGTGCTAATGCACTGTCATGAACGTATTCAACTTGGCAATAGTTGGCCGCCGCAAATGGGTGAGCTTTGGATTCTAAAGGATTCATTAACAGAAGAAGAGCTGCTTGATAGCCGCATTCGTGTGTTGTCACGCACAGCTGTTAACAACATTGAAAAGTGGCTTATCCAAAACAAGCTGTACGACTTGAAACGCACCGCTGAAAACAAGCTTGATGGCCTGTTTAAGAAGTACTATTTGGAAGCAAAACGTTTAGATGAGAAAGGCATGCTAGAAACTGAATTACCGCAGTTCCTCCTTGCTGCTAACTCCGTAAAGAACCTAAACGATTTAAAACGTGAAGAGTACGAAAGCCAACACGGCAAAGCGATTAACCCAAGAATTCAGAAAATTCTAAACAGTAAAAAGTAGCCTTCTACGGTCTACGGTCTACGGTCTACGGTCAGAAAATACCGTCAAGATTACCCGGTCAATAGATACAAAAATGCCAGCTATCAAGCTGGCATTTTTTATGAGCTTTATTAACCCATCAAACAATTATCCGACCGCTTTTTACGATCGCCTTACTGACTAATTACAGTAGGTGGATAGTTGCGTTTAGAGAGAAAACGCCTGAGTCGTCATCTTTCATGTTGAAGTTTTGGTAGCTAGCGCCTACAGATAGTGGGCCAAAGATGAAGTATTCTGCGCCTACACCGTACATGATATCAACTTCGTCTTGCTTGAAGCCGTTCGCTTTAAGCTCGTAAGAGTGAAGACCACCCTTCGCGTATACGTGAAGAGGACCAAAGTCGATGCTTGGTTTGATTGCTAGGTAAGTTGTGCTTGCGTCTAGTTTAGTCAGTGTTTGGTTGCCGTATTTAACACTGTCGAAAGAACCTAGATCCCAGTAACCCGCTTCAACACCAATAAATGGAAGGATGCCCGTACCCACGTGGATACCCATCGCTGTCTCTTCTTGATTACCTAATGAGTTTTGACCACCCATTGCGCCGCCGTACAACCAAGAATCAGCCATCGCTGTTGAAGATGCACCTAGCAGTGCTAGAGCCAATAACGTTTTTTTCATATTCGACCTTTTTCGTCCTGTTGGCAGGCCTTGCGTGGTAATGAATTGCCACCAAGTCGCCCTGTATGTAATAACTATTCAATTAGTAATGCAATAAGCAAGATTTATACCCAAACCTTGCCATTGCGTCTAGCTTTATTCGTTTAGCAAGCATCAATCGCGTTTTTAACACGCTTATCTGATACTGGGTAAGGTGTACCGAGTTGCTGTGCGAAGAAGCTTACACGAAGCTCTTCTATCATCCAACGCACCTCTTTTACATTTTCTGGAACCGCGATCCCTTTTGGAATTTTATTCAGCAGCTCTTTGTAATCATTCATTACAGAGTCCACTTTGATCATATGAAGGCGATCTTTATTCGGGTCAATCGGCAGTTTTTCCATTCGGCGCTCTATCGCTTTCATATAGCGTAGAATATCCGGCAAGCGTTTCCAGCCGCATTCTGTGGCAAACCCCTTAAAAATCAAACCTTCTATTTGAGCTTTAATGTCTGAAAGCGCAAATGCCATTGAAAGATCGACACGCCCTTTCAGCTTCTTACTGATGGCGAATGCCGTGGTTAAGATAGTTTCAACCTGTTGAGCAATCTCAACAACTGTGTCATCCAACTCTGCACGTACGTGTTCTTTAAGAGCTTCAAACTGCTCTGGCTCCCAAACTATGCCGCCCTTCTGCTCAATCAGCTTATCAATACCACAAGCGATACAGTCATCGATAAGATCGAGCACCTGTCCGTATGGGTTGAAGTACAAACCGAGCTTAGATTTGTTCGGTAAATTCGAGTGCAAGTATTTGATCGGCGATGGTACGTTCAACAGAATTAAACGACGCTGACCCGATTTCATTGCAGTGATCTGCTCTTGTTCTGTTTCGAACAATTTGATCTCTACGCTGTCTTTGGTGTCCACCAGTGCTGGGAAGGCTTTAACATCATAGCCACCACGTTTCTGCTGGTAGACTTTTGGTAACTCACCAAAGCTCCACGTATGCAGGTTTTGCTGCTCGATGTCATCGTCTGCCACTTTAGAAAGTGTTTCTTGAACCTTGTCTTTCAGGCTCTCTTTCAACTCATGCAGGTCTTTCTGCTCTTTCAGTTTGCGCTTGCGATGATCCACAGCACGGAATGTTACCTTTAAGTGCTCTGGAATCTGGTCTAACTTCCAGTCATCACGTACCACTTCCACACCGGTCATACGGCGCAGCTCTTTCTCAAGGGAATCCAATAGTGGAGCTTCAAGCGGCGTAACACGAGCCAAGAACGCATCAGCGTAGTTTGGCGCAGGCACAAAGTTACGGCGTAGCGTTTTTGGTAACGACTTAATTAGGCTAATCACCAGTTCCTGACGTAGGCCTGGGATCTGCCAATCAAAACCGTTCTGGTCTATTTGGTTCAAGATAGGCAGCGGAATGTGTACCGTTACACCATCGTTGTCGTCGCCCGGCTCAAATTGGTAGCTCAGCTTCAGCTTGATACCATTTTGATGCCAGAAGTTCGGGTAATCCAAATCAGTAACGTGGCTAGCATCGCCTCGGAACAGCATCGACTTTTCAAAGTTAAGCAGTTCCGGTGTTTTCTGGCTGGTCTTCTTCCACCATGTGTCGAAGTGACGTCCTGAAACTGCCTCTTCACCCACACGCTGGTCATAGAAATCGAACAGTTCATCATCGTCGATCAAGATGTCACGACGACGCGATTTATGTTCTAGCTCTTCCACTTCTTGTAGAAGCTTACGGTTTTGTTTGAAGAAGGCATGTTTAGTTTCCCACTCACCTTCAACAAGTGCGCTACGTACAAACAACTCACGGCTGACGGTTGCGTCAATCGCACCGTAGTTTACTAAGCGTTTTGGAATGATTGGGATTCCGTAAAGCATCACTTTTTCGTGAGCCATTACCGCCGCTTGTTTCTTCGACCAATGTGGTTCGCTGTAGCTACGCTTAATCAAGTGTTTCGCTAATGGTTCAATCCATTCAGGCTGAATTTTGGCGATAACACGGCCCCAAAGTTTTGAGGTTTCCACCAGCTCCGCAGACATGATCCACTTAGGCTGTTTCTTAAATAGGCCTGACGCAGGGAAGATATGGAAGCGTGCGTTACGAGCACCTTGATATTCATTCTTCTCTTGGTCTTTCATACCGATGTGCGAAAGTAAACCAGATAGCAGAGACATGTGAATGCCATCGTAGCTGCCCGGTTCTGTATTCAGCTTGGTATTTAATTCACGCATCGCTTGGTGAATTTGGAAGTACACATCTTGCCATTCACGGATACGTAAATAGTTTAAATAATCTTGCTTACACTGTTTGCGGAACTGGTTGCTCGACAACGCTTTTTGTTGCTGCTTAACGTAATCCCAAAGGTTCACAAACGTGATGAAATCCGACTCTTTATCGAAGAAGCGCTTGTGCTTATCGTCAGATGATTGTTGCTTGTCCGATGGGCGCTCACGCGGATCCTGAATCGACAATGCAGAGGCAATCACCATCACTTCGTGTAAACAGCGGTTGCTTGGCGCTTCAATTACCATACGCGCTAAACGTGGATCGATAGGTAGCTTAGCGAGCTTACGACCAATAGCGGTTAGCTTCTTCTTGTCGTCGCCATGATTCTTGTTTTTGTTCGCAGACGGTTCGACTGTCGCGATCGCTCCCAACTCTTCGAGTAGCCTTACACCATCTTGAATATTGCGCTTATCGGGCGCTTCAACAAATGGGAATGCTTGAATGTCGCCTAGACCTAACGCTGTCATCTGAAGGATAACCGATGCTAGGTTAGTACGAAGAATCTCAGGGTCAGTAAACTCTGGGCGTGATTCGAAATCTTCCTCAGAGTACAAGCGAATACAGATACCTTCCGCAACACGACCACAACGACCTTTACGCTGGTTTGCGCTTGCTTGAGACACTGGCTCAATCGGTAGGCGTTGTACTTTAGTACGGTAGCTGTAACGGCTGATACGCGCCGTACCCGGGTCGATTACATACTTAATACCCGGAACGGTTAACGAGGTTTCTGCCACGTTGGTCGCCAGAACAATGCGTCGACCAGTATGAGACTGGAAGATACGGTTCTGTTCACCCGCCGATAGACGTGCGTAAAGCGGAACAATTTCGGTATCACGCAAGTTACGTTTGCTTAAAGAGTCGGCAGTATCACGAATCTCACGCTCACCGTTCATGAAGATCAAGATATCGCCTTGGCCTTCATCACACAGCTCATCTACCGCTTCAAAAATGCCTTCAATTTGATCGCGGTCTGAATCACTGTCATCACCACCTAGTGGGCGGTAACGCGTATCAACTGGGTAAGTACGGCCTGACACTTCAATGATTGGCGCGTTGTTAAAGTGCTTCGAGAAACGCTCAGGATCGATAGTCGCCGACGTGATAATCACTTTCAAGTCAGGACGCTTTGGTAGAAGCTCTCTCAAGTAACCCATGATGAAGTCGATGTTCAGGCTACGTTCGTGCGCTTCATCGATAATGATGGTGTCGTACTGGCTTAAGAAACGGTCGTGTTGAATTTCCGCCAGTAGAATACCGTCGGTCATCAATTTGATTTGGGTGTTTTCAGAAATTTGGTCGTTGAATCGAACCTTGTAACCAACGAATTCACCCAACTGCGTTTCCATCTCTTCCGCAATACGGTTTGCAACCGAACGCGCCGCAAGACGACGAGGCTGAGTATGACCAATTAGGCCAAAACGACCTCGGCCAAGCTCAGAACAAATCTTGGGTAACTGAGTAGTTTTTCCCGAACCCGTTTCACCCGCCACGATAACCACTTGGTTTTCAGCAATGGCTTTCGCAATATCATCGCGCTTTTGGCTTACTGGGAGAATCTCTGGGTATTCGATGGTTGGTTTCTGCGCAGCACGCTGAGTTGCCGTCATCATTGACTTGGCAATATCTAACGCAATCTCATCGAAGACAGCGTGCTTAGATTGTTCGTTCTTGATTTTACTCGCGCCAGTAATTCGCTTACTCAAACGGAAGCGATCACGCATCATACATTCGTGGAGCGCTTTACGAAGAGATACTGGGCTATTCTGAGATGATTTTGTCTTTGTCGCTGATTGTTCAGCTTTTTTGGTATTTGATTGTTCAGCATTTAATTGTTTAGCAGGTCGGTTCGATGCAGGCTTATTTGATTTCGCTTTGCTCTGTGGAGAACTTGGCTGTGCTGCATTCTTGTTGTTATCTGCTTTTTCCGGAGACGAAGTCAAAGCGTGTCCTATTCTTGTACTTATTAAACTCGCGCGATTATATCACAAGTCTCAAACAAAAAAGCCTGACAACAAAGGGAAAACCTTTTGCTATCAGGCTGATTAGTCACTCTCACGTTAGTAAAAGCGATGGAAGCGTGACGAACGCAAACCGAATGTTTCAAAAATCACAGTTAAAAACTAAACGCTAAAAACGCCTGTTATAAACTGCCTGCTAAAAACGGCGCTTAAAACTCGTACTGTAGATAAACCGTATTGTAGTTACTGCCGCCTTTGATTCGACCAAACTGAGAGGCGTTTTCAAAAATAGCAGAGCGGTGATGCAACGAATAGCCGAACCATAAGTTGTTCAGGTCATTCTTACTCATTAAATCACCTACGTTTACGTCGAACGAAAAGTCGAGATAATTAAGCAAGTGGCTCCCGTTATAACCCTTCTCTTTCATCTCTTTCGCTTCGATGTAAGTCAGCGAATCGATGTAAGACATACCTTCTGCCACACCAACACGCCATTGAGTTGGCCAGTCGAAAGTGTAATACGCTTTAATTGCGACAATGTATTCGGTGCTGCTTGACTGAACATCTGAATTCCAGTGATGCGCGATACCCGGTGTTAAGTAGATGTCCAATGGGAAACCGAAGATCTCATCGGTTAACGGGTGGCCATAGAAGAAGGAGGTCAACTGGTTGTTGTATTCGTCTTTCTCCCTGTTGAATTTCATGATGTCGCCAATATTCGATGGCGTCGCCCAGCCGTGTGCAACACGTAAATACGGCGCATTGCTCAGCTTAGGTTTTGGCGCTTTGGTTTTATCATTGAAAAAGCCAAAACCAAGGTAAAGTTCGCCTTGATAACGGTCTTCGACAATCGACGAATCGTAAGCGTTGTCATCCAGTCGAGTCACACTGGTTGAACCCAATAAGTATAAGTTCGAAACCACATGGTAACGCGCTTCTACACCGACATTCAGGTCCACACCTGCGCCGATGGTTTCATTGGCTGCTGAGTAATACTCGCTGTTGAAATCCGCACTTTTATAGCGCAGTGTCGCCCGCGGAGTGAACTCCCAGTCTCCGGTTTCATACTTAGCTTTCGCACGTAAGTTACCGTGAAAATTGAATTCACTGTCGCTCATTAACTCCGTTTCGACAGACCAAGGCCCATCAAGTTGGTAAGTCAGTTGAGCACCAAAGTCCGCCGTATCACCTTCAATTTCATTCTGCTCAGAAGCAGGGATATCAATAAAGCGCAGGCGAGAGATAGCATTAAGAGACCATTTCTCGTCATCGGGTTGATAAAGGTAAGCACCCATCTCAGTTCCATCAATGAACACATAGTCGTTCTTGAAAAATAGCATTGGAACAAAAGAGCTAACCGTTTGGTCGCCACCTGACGTGTCGTAAGGAATACTTGCCGTACGAAACATTGCAGCGATGCCCCACTCTTGCTCTTCAGCGGCCCACGCATTCGCACTTAGGAAAACGCTACTGACGAAAACAACGCCCGACGAAGCGAGAGTCGGTAAATATTTGAGCTTCATTCTTATGTAATTACTCTTTGTAATAAATTTTGTGTTACTGAATAGACATTTATTAGCCATAACGGCTAACTAATTTTAGGTTTGAGCGGCATTGACCGTTACAATGTAGAATATTCTCGGTTAAATGAAAGCATTGTGAAAGTCTCCGAATTACAAAACATTATAGATCACTTACCCAAAGATTCCGATCCGGATATTGTTATTGGTGAAGCGTGGTTGCCTGAGCGTTTGGTGAATACCAACCTAGACGGCGACATGCTATTTCTTGAGTTCGATAATGCCCCTGAAGACAATCAAGGGGATGAAGAAGGCCGTGGTTTTGTTGAACACGAAATTGCTATGATTCGTGAAAAACTAGAGCAAGTGTTAGACGACACATCCGATACTAAGACCAAAGCCGATGCCCTATTGGCAATATTTCTAATGGGCCATGAACTTTCTAGCTCGGAAGTTATCGAACTCCTTGAAGCAGATGGTTCTGAAACGCCTGAGTCTGAAATGATCGCGCCTGACATAACAGAGCCTGAAACGAACAAGCTCGAAACAAAACAACACCACGACGACTAGCCACCAACGATTTTAGGTACCGTATTGAAACCCTCTACGACATCATCTCTTCCCCTGTTACTCGCCGGACCCATTTTAAGAAAAACGACTGCAACTGAAGTCGTACTTTGGTTAGCCACCAGCTCGCCTCTGACAGGCAGAGCCGAACTTCATACTCAAGAAATAGACGATTCTGAAGCAGCACAAGACCAGCCGTTTTATACCTCGCCGCTTGAAGATCATGATTCGATTCAAATCGGTACACATGCGTGGGTAACGCTCATCCGCTTACAAGGTGAGTTCCCGACGAATACACCTCTAGAGTATGACGTTCACACAGAGTCAGGCTCATTAAAAGAGCTTGCCCCTCACCTTGTTTACAACGGTAAATCTCGCGTTGAGTTTAAGATATCGACCTCGGCTGATTACATTCTTCATGGCTCTTGCCGTAATCCACATCATCCAAGCAAAGACAGCCTAGTCGCAGCAGATAACAAGATTGCCGATCAAACCGTCGCTGAAAGACCCGATATGCTGATGATGAGCGGCGATCAGATCTACGCTGACCATGTGGCAGGCCCAACACTTGATGCTATTCAGCAAGTGATTCAATTGCTTGGCCTAGTGGGAGAGAGCTTACCGACTGACTCGCAAGTTAACCGAATCAACAGCAGTGACGCCTTGTTTGAGAGCGAATATCACTTATATCAACGTGATAAGTACTTGCCACACCACACCACTTCAGAATCCATGCTCGATAAGTTCTTCCCGAATCGTGGCGTACCGATTTTTAGCTCTACCGATTGTGAAAACCACTTGGTCACGCTGTCTGAGTTTATCGCGATGTACCTGTTAGTTTGGTCGCCGACACTGTGGCAGTGTGTCAATCGAGAGCGCTTAATTGAGAATAACTTCACTCAAGGTGGACGCCAATTAACACCGACTGAGCAGCAACAGTGGCGTGATGAAAGCGTCATCATGGATGATTTCATTGCTGGCTTACCGCAAGTACAACGTCTGTTCGCACATATCCCTACGTACATGATCTTTGATGATCACGATGTGACCGATGATTGGAACCTTACCGTGGGTTGGGAACATGCCGTAGACCAAAACCAGTTCGCAACTCAAGTCATTGGTAACGGCCTTGCGGCCTACTGGATGTGTCAGGGCTGGGGTAATAAACCGGAGAGCTTCGACGAGACATTCATCGAGCAAGCAAAACAGCTTTTTGTCGATCAACCGCGCGTTCTTAAACAAACGCATGACGTTGAACAAACGAACAGTGAAACCGGCGATGCCGCGACTACTCACTCTGTTAGCGGCATCGAGCCAAACAAGCATCGAGCCTTCATTGAGATGTTGAGTCGCTTTGAGGAGTGGCATTACACAATAGATACTTCACCCAAAGTCATTGTGTTGGATACCCGAACCCGTCGCTGGCGTTCGGAATCTCGTATGAATAAACCTTCAGGTTTGATGGACTGGGAGGCCTTGATTGAATTTCAACATCAATTGATGCATCAAGATAAAGTCGTGATCGTTTCAGCTGCACCGATGTTTGGCGTGAAGTTTATTGAAACATTGCAAAAGATGGCGACTACAATTGGTAAGCCATTGGTGATTGACGCTGAAAACTGGATGGCACATCCGGGCAGTGCCAATACGCTGATCAGTATCTTTACCCATACCAAAACACCGACCAATTTCGTGGTGCTTTCGGGCGATGTTCACTACTCCTTTGCTTACGATATCAAGCTTAGATACCGCCGAAATAGCCCGAACATTTATCAAATCACCTGTAGTGGCATTAAAAATCAATTCCCAGCGCCGCTGCTTAAATTCTGTGATGTGTGGGACCGCCTGTTATACAGTCCTCGCTCAGTTTTGAACTATTTCACCAAGCGAAAGCGCTTAAAGATCGAGAAGCGAAGCCCAGACAATCAAACCTTCTATCGCCTTTCAAACCGAAGTGCGATTGGTGAATTAAGGCTAGATGAGGATGGTAAACCACAGTCGATCACAACACTTAGTGGTGACGGTAAAACCACCCGCTTTCCTGAACCTTACTAGGGCGTGTTGACCTTTCGAGCTAATTTTTGCAGCGAGTTGCTGGGTATTTATACAAGGCAGAGGCTTCGATGTGTAGCTAGCCTACATGAGAAGCCGATAACGTAGTAGAAATGACCAGCAAA
>NZ_JBFSTC010000081.1:0-26475 GCF_041466605.1 Vibrio sp. 10N.247.310.17
AGCTGACGCTGTTGGCTTAGTAGAAAAACTGTCAACGTATTTTAGGACGAGACAGTTTATTTAACAGGTCGATGTTGCATTGCTTTACATCACATATATTAATAAATCTGACAGTGCTTACATTTATAAATGTGATTTATATCTCTATCCATCTTATGAATACTTCTAAGCTTAGTTGGTTTTTTATCTAATTAAACAGAAGGTTATATGATAAATAGAATAATAACACTAAGTGGCGTTGCATTACTTTGTTCAGTGAGTGCGCATGCGCAAATGCAAAATGGAAGTTTCGAAAGCTGGGAAGGAAACGTACCATCTGGATGGAGTGTGATTGACTCCGGCATTGCAGTTTCACACTCTAACGTACCTGTTAATAACGGCAGTTTCTCTGCGCAAGTAACAGTGAATACAGGCACTCAAAGTAATACCGATTTTCTGCAAACGATACGTGTTGAACAAGGGAAAACTTATGATTTCTCTGTCGATGTTTACCACACGGAAGGCAACGTGAAAGCTCGCCTTTTTGTTGATGGCTATTTAGGCTACTCGAATAATGGTTTAACGAATCAGTGGCAAGCATTGACTCACTCGTACAGCGCTACGAGCACTAAAGATATCGTTGTGGGCGTACGATTTTATGATGATGCAGGTTTTGATGGTTCGGAAGTGGTGTATTTAGATAACTTTCAGCCGACGGAGACTCCACCCACACAAAGCTGCAATGACACAAGTGCCGCACTCACGCTAGTGACGGATAACTATGGTTCTGAAACCAGTTGGTCTCTCAAAAACTCAGTTTCTCAAACTCTTTATTCTGGTTCAGACTATCAAAATAACACCATCAATGAAGTGGAAATGTGTTTAGCGGATGGTAGCTACATCCTAGAAGTCTTAGACTCTTATGGAGATGGAATGTGCTGCAGTGTGGGGAATGGTTCATACAGTTTATCGGTAAACGGAACCGTTGTGGCATCTGGTGGTGATTTCCAAGCAAGTCAGAGTACAGAATTTACAATTGGTGGTTCAACTACACCACCAACTGAACCACCAGTTTTAGGTGAGTATTATAAAGACGCTGAAGGCAAAGTGGGCTTTGCGTTAAAAACGGCCTTATATCAAATTATTGATAATCATAGCAGTCAGGGTTACACCGCTATTTGGACGTTGGTGTCTGAGGCTGACCTAGACGCATACTATGACACTGATGGGTCGATTCTCGATATGTATTCGGAGAAACCTTCAGGCTCTGATTCAATCCAATTTACTAAGGTGGCCGATCAATGTGGTCAATACAGCAAAGAAGGTGATTGCTACAACCGTGAGCACTCATTCCCGAAAAGCTGGTTTGGTGGGAAAGTCGAGCCAATGAACTCTGACGGTCACCATTTATTTGCCACTGACGGCTACGTTAACTCGAAACGTAGTAATTGGCCATTTGGTGAGGTGAGTAGCGCGACATACACATCAAGCAATGGTTCTAAGCTAGGCAGCGCAGCGAACTCTCTTGGTTATGTGGGTACGGTGTTTGAGCCAATTGATGAGTTTAAAGGTGATTTCGCAAGAGCATATTTCTACATGGCAACACGTTATGAAAATGAAATCGCTAATTGGGAAGGGAACTCTACAAGCTCTGATGCCGTTCTGGATGGAACCAATACAACCGTTTTTGAACCTTGGCTACTTACTATGCTAAAGCGTTGGCATTCTGAAGATCCAGTAAGCCAAAAAGAAATCGACCGAAATAAGGCAGTACATGATTTTCAAGGGAATCGTAATCCGTTTATTGACCATCCGGAGTTTGTAAGCCAAATCTGGGGAAATTAATCGGAATATAACCACCATGACAATGGCTTCATGATTATTGAATTGAGCCCAATCCTTTGTTTGGGCTTTTTTATTGAGGGGCATTAGAGAGCATGATTTTAAATATTTGAAAAAGCATATTGTCAGAAGACCCGTATACTTGTCAGTGGTCTGCACCATCAATACTGGACGCTACGTTAAGCGACTTTCCATACCTTTAGTTATCTCTGAATTGTTAATTTAGGGGAAGCTGTAGATCATTTATGCCCAAAAGTGAGCCAGAGAGGGATTGAACTCAGTTTTAAACTCTGCAACTTGCCTTACTTTTCCTCATGCCTAGAGATCCAACAATGTAGCTAAATTTTCTAATCCACAACAGACTGATCTTAAATCACAGTTACGCACGAATATGTTGTTCAACTATTTCTCGGCTATTGAATAGTAGAGAACTAAAGGGAAGTTTTTGATTGATAACGTGCCTTGAATCGGAAGCAATGTGTGCTGGCACGTTATTAAAATGTTATATTTCTTATCTCTGGTATGATTTGCAATCTTCACTTTTTAGTATAAATTGCACTTTAATAATTTATAACTATATGAAATTAACATGAATCAAGAAGCCTCAATTGCTGGACAAGCGGTTTACTCGAAGAAAGTACTATCAATATACGATTTCTGGGTTTTAGGAGTATCAAATAACTATTTTTGGAAATGCCCAACTAGACTTATTAGTGAGCAATTTTCAATGTTAGTTTCATCTAATCATTTAGATGTTGGCGTTGGCTCAGGTTATTACCTTAAGAATTACCTACCACAAACAACAAAACGTATCGCTTTGCTAGATTTGAATGAAAATAGTCTTGATACAACCTCAAAAGCAATTAGTCATTTTCAACCTGAAGTTTACTGTGGGGATGTACTTGAGCCTCTTGAATTAAGTATCGAAAAATTTGACTCAATTAGTGTTAATTATTTACTTCATTGTTTGCCTGGAAATTTAATTGGTAAAGGCATTATGTTTAAGCATTTAAAAAGCCATATGAACGAAGGTGGGTTTTTGTTTGGTAGTACAATTTTAGGTAAGGGTACGAAACTGAATTTTTTCGCTAAAAAATTGATGGGTGTTTACAATAAGAAAGGCATATTTAGTAATAACAACGATGATTTAGACTCATTGGTGACATCGTTAAATGAACACTTTACTGATGTAAAAGTGGAAGTTATAGGGTGTGTTGCATTGTTCTCAGGTAAAAAAATATAACAAATGATCTGCTCCAGTGATACTGGACACTCACGTAAGCGACTTTTTCCATACTTTCAATAATTCATGCTTTGCTATATTAGCAAAAGACGCAACTCGGAATTGTCCAATTCCGTGCTAGCAGGTACCAGGATATTCCGTGATTGTTAAGTTCGATGAAGGGATAAAGCCTTCAAATCAACCTAAGTATGTTTTGAGAATGTGATTAAAAAGGCTGAATCAATAAATTGATCAGCCTCTATCGATTTATTCCATTAAAGGTAGCGGCTTCTTAAATGATCTTTGAAGTATTGCGCATTCAAGGTTTCACCCGTTGCGCCTTTCACCAAATCATCGGTGCTCAGCAGGCTGCCCTTGCTCCAAATATTCGATTCTAACCAAGTGAAGATAGGTGATAGATCACCACTTTCAATCACAGAGTTCACATCCACCGTTTTCTTCATTGAAGCCATGAACTGAGCCGCGTACATCGCACCTAGTGTGTAAGAAGGGAAGTAACCGAATGCGCCGTCTGTCCAGTGGATGTCTTGCATACAGCCGTTAGTGAAGTTGCCTTGAGTGCTTAAACCAAGGTATGACTGCATCTTAGTGTTCCAAAGTTCAGGGACATCGGTGTGTTTGATTTTGCCGTTGATCAAGTCACGCTCAATCTCGTAGCGCAAGATAACGTGTGCAGGGTAGGTGAGCTCATCAGCATCCACACGGATGAAATCTTTCTTCACGCGAGTGTAGATCTTCTGGAAGTTCTCTTTTTCAAACTCTGAGCCAGAGAATTGCTGCCCCGCCAAGTTTGCTAAGTGTCCAATGAACGGGTCACTGCGGCCGACTTGCATCTCGAAGAACAGAGATTGAGATTCGTGGATACCCATAGAGCGCGCTTCGCCCGCCGGTTGGCCTGCTAGGTGTTTTGGTAAGCCTTGTTCGTAACGCGCGTGCCCTGTTTCATGCACTATACCCATTAAGCTTTGAACGAACTCCGCTTCGTCGTATCGGGTTGTGATACGCACGTCTGAAGGCACGCCGCCACAGAATGGGTGAACACTTTCATCCAATCGGCCGTGTTCAAAATCGAACTGAAGCAGCTTCATCACTTCTAAACCAAGCGCTTTCTGTTTCTCGGTCGAATAGATGCCAGATGGCGCATTAAATTGCTCGCTCGACTGCTTTTCGATCACTTCATCAATCAGGTTTGGCAGCCAAGTTTTAACGTCTGCAAACAAGGTATCAAGCGAAGCAGAGCTAGTACCCGGTTCATAGATATCCAGCATGGCATCATAAGGCGTTAGATTGGCTGCGTCTGCGCGAATCTGCGCTTCTTCACGAGATAGCTCAACCACTTCACGCCAGTTCTTTTCGAATCCAACCCAGTCGTTGTTACCACGTTGGCTGCGCCATGCATGTTCACATTTTGAACCTGCTAGAGATTTCGCTTCCACCAGTTTTTCTGGAAGTAGGTTAGCTTGTTGCCACTGGCGTTTAATTTCGCGCAGAGACGATTGTTGTTCGTTGTTCAGCGCTTCGTTTTCAGCGTCTGCAATCCAATCTCCAAGTTGTGGTTGCGTCATCAACCCGTGAATATGAACTGAAAGCTCGGCCATCGCTTCGCTACGTGCTTGGTTACCACCTGCAGGCATCATTGAAGCTTGGTCCCAACCACAAATCGAGGCTAGGTGTTGAAAGCGTGAACATTTTTGAGAGTGCTCGACTAGTTTTTTGAATGCGCTCATTTGACTACTCTTAATTTGGTTTCTGTAAATGATCCTTAGGACTGCGTCAGCGTTAAGGTTCATCTCTCATGTACTTTGATTAGGGCTCTACTTTTAAAAGACGCTGACCTTCGGAGTCGAAGATATAGCGAGAAAAGCATGAGGCGGTACGATGCCTTGAATTTACTATTTCTTAACAAATTAAACTGTTCTATTGTGCACAAAATCAGTGAGTTGTATAGCTGGTGGCAATTGTTGCTTGCGAATTGTTCAGATACACGGTATTGATGATAGATCGCTGAACAAGAATGACAATGATATGGATATTTTGAACTTTGAGGCATTTCTAATTGCCATCACTATTTTAACGCTAACGCCGGGTTTAGATACGGCATTGGTAATTCGCAACACGAGCCGTTCTGGCTTGGCTGACGGTTGTATGACGAGCTTTGGTATTTGTAGCGGCTTATATGTACACGCGTTTTTCTCTGCTGTGGGTATTTCTGCAATCCTCGCTCAATCAGCTGAACTTTTTCAAGCCGTTAAGATGGTGGGTGCGGTTTACCTGATCTGGCTTGGCTTAAGCAGTTTACGAGCTTTGATGAAAAACGGTGGCGGTTTGAAGGTGGGTGAACAAGCTCAGCAAGCATACAGTGCTAAGCGTTCTTTGCGTGAAGGCTTTTTATCTAATGTGCTGAACCCAAAAACGGCAGTTTTCTATTTGGCCTTTTTACCTCAGTTCGTCAACCCTGAAGGTTCGCCTTTATTGCAATCTATGTTGATGGCTTCGGTACACTTTATGATTGCGATGGTGTGGCAATGCGGTTTGGCAGGGGCACTTAACTCGGCTAAAAACTTGCTTAAGAATGCGAGCTTTATGAAGTGGATGGAAGGCGTGACGGGCATGGTGCTGGTGGGGCTGGGTGTGAAGCTTTTAATGGAAGAACCTAGCTAAGTCATAGTGACTTAGTTTATTGGAATCTAAATCACTGGCACATAGCCATTAGTTTTATAATAAAACGCCCGCACATTATTGCGGGCGTTTTTGATCGCTCAATTCTTATTATGCTTTAACTGCTTCGCAATCCTTTGAGGAAGTTAACGGTTTGAAGAATAGCTTGGTTTCTTCGATAACAACATGGCGCAGTAAGATAAGCCCAATTAGGTTCGGAATTGCCATTAGGCCGTTCACGATATCCGCCATTATCCAGATCATGTCGAGCTTTAAGAATGCACCAGAAGCAACCAAGGCGATGAAGATAATCTTGTAAGGCAATACTGCTTTGGTACCCAGCAAGAAAACAACACAGCGCTCACCGTAGTAGTTCCAACCTAAAATTGTTGTAAACGCAAAGAAGATTAAGCCAACAGAAACCAACATAGGGCCAAGGGTGTCTGCATTCAAACCAACAGCGAACGCGTGAGTGGTCATCGCAGCGCCAGAAAGGTCCGTCTGCCAAGCGCCTGTTAAGATAAGTGCCAGACCTGTCATCGTACAGATGATGATGGTATCGAAGAAGGTGCCTGTCATAGAGACAAGTCCTTGCTTCACACATGAGTCTGTTTTAGCCGCTGCTGCAGCCATTGGTGCGCTACCTAGGCCAGATTCGTTCGAGAACACGCCACGAGCGATACCTGATTGGATAGCAAGCATGATGCTCGCACCAAAGAAACCACCAGTTGCTGCTGTGTTGGTAAACGCAGAAGTCACAACAAGGGTAATGGCATTCAGTAGTTGGTCTGCATTTGAAATCAGAACGCTTAAACACGCGACGACGTACATCACCGCCATCGTAGGAACGACTTTCCCTGCTACTTTAGCGATAGATTGAATACCACCAAGGGTTACAACCGCCACTAGTATCGTGAGGACAACCGCTGACATTTCACGTGAAGCGCCAAATGAGATTTGAGTTGCGTCTAAGATAGCGTTTACTTGTGGGAAGGTACCGATACCGAAGCAAGCAACACCGAGCGCGAAGACAGCGAACATGACAGCTAAGATTCGAGAGCCCACACCGTATTGCAGGTAGTACATTGGGCCGCCAACCATTTCGCCATTGCTATCGGTTCTACGGTATTTAACAGCAAGTAGACATTCTGCGTATTTGGTCGCCATACCAAATACAGCGGCAAGCCACATCCAGAATAGGGCGCCAGGGCCACCAATCTTGATTGCGGTCGCTACGCCTACAATATTGCCTGTACCAATCGTTGCGGAAAGCGCTGTACACAAAGCGGCGAAGCTTGATACGTCACCCGTACCGGATTTGTCTTTGCTGAACACCATTTTTAGCGCGGTTGGGAGGTGTCTAAACTGGAGTAAGCCTAAGCGAAAAGTAAAATAGATACCTGTACCCACTAGCAGAATAAGTAGTGGTGGTCCCCAAACGAATTGGTTGATGGTTTGTAGTGTAGCTTGTAGGTGGTTCATAGATTCCCCTTAATAAATATAAAATTTAAGGAGAAGAGGGAAGGCAGTGCAGATCACAGGGATCGGGAGCACTACTTAATACATACGGATTTCTAGATAGAATTCTTTTGTTAATTAAGGCTGTTGCTTTCCACTCCTCTGTCCTTTTGCCTGAGAGTTTCACTTAGCGAATCACTTATAGATAAGTAACGGGCACTAAGCTTGCTCCTTCGGCGACCGCTTGCTACAAAAAAAGTAGTACGGTTCTCTCCAGAGGTTCCTCCAACGACAGTCCTCACTTTTCTGGATTTCTCCAGCATAAAGCACCTGAAAGATTTACTTCTTCGGCGGGTTTATCTAACTAAATGTTAATATTTAGTTAAAAACCACTCTCCTGCAGTCTTCATCGGAACAATTACCTAAATAATTAGGTAATCTGTAGGCGTATCCTAGATCATATAAAATGTGATGTCAGCTACAAAATATCTGTTTGCTCAAATGTTGTTCAACTAAATGATCAAACAACGAGTCTCTGACGTAACTTGCTTATTTAAATGGTATAAAATAGAGAAACAAGGAGGAGTTATGACTCGATTAATAGCGATTGTTTTTTTATTGGCTTTGGCATTTGTGCTGTTTCGTTACCGGACAAACGAAAAACTGCAAAAATGGGTAGTGATAGTTATCGTTAGCAGCTTCCTTTTGTATACTGCCAGCCTGATGATTTCGGAGTTAACTCGTTAAGTCTGTCTGTAAGCAGATAGGATAAACGTGTTAGCAAAGCTCAAGTGCTTCTGGCTTGGGCAATAGGTTTAACTGAGCTTAAAGTATCAGTATCAGTATCAGTATCAGTATCAGTATCAGTGACCGTGTAACGTTAAACAAATTTTTGGGAGTACCCGCTAGTGAACCAGCAATCTGGACAAGGCGAACAAGATGAAGTGGTTGTTATTGAGGAACGCGATAAACGTAGTCAGCTCTATATCGGCATTGCTGCGGTTATCGGTTTGGCGTTAGGCGGCTTAATCGGATCTACAGTCACGGCTTCGAAGTGGGAATCCACTTATCAGGTACTAGAAACTCGTTATCAAGAACTGCGTGATAGTAAAACTCAGTTGGTGACATCAGTTGAAGAGAAAGTGGCAAAAGTTGATACCGAAATTGATGCGAAAGTAGAAGCTGCTCTAGTGAAACAGGCAGAAGAGCATCAAAAAGAACTCCAAGATTTAGCGAAACAATCTGCAGTTTTAGAGAAAGCAAACTACTCGTTAGAGCAGCAGTTAAACGAACAGAAGCAAACGTTAGAACAAACTCAACAAAATAATCAAAAGTTGAGCCGTCAAGCTGATATGCAGTCGACCCTTTTTGAACGTTCGCGTGAGCTTTTCCGCAAAGAATTACAGATATCTCAAGAGCTTGAAAAACTCGAGAAAGAAAGAGATGACATCGAACAGAATCTTGGTTCTTTGAAGAAAGCGTGTGATGTTTTCTTAGATGGTACGTCATGGGATACAAAATCTGACGCTTGTGAGAAACAGGATAATGCCAATTCCCGCTTAAGTGACATCAGACAAATGATTGAAGTTCACACCATGGATATCAAGCAGATCAAGACTCTCACTGAAGAGATGGGTTTATAAGTTCAGGTGTTTAGCCCACTCATAAGTAAGCCTGTTTGATAGCGAATGTGTGACAGCAAATATTCAAACGCCCACATCATGAAAATGGTGTGGGCGTTTTTCGTTACGACTATTAATAGTATATGGCGAATACGTTGAGACTATTTCTGAAGGGGATCTGGACTAGTTTGTAAGTGTTCAATAAACATCGATATTTTCTTTGCTAGATGTTTTCGCGATGCATAAAACGCATATAAAACTAAATCTTCAGGTTTATGCTCGAGTTCTACGACCTCTAAAGATCCTGCTTTGATCTCTTCAACACAGGCTTCGATTGGCAGTATAGAAAACCCAAGGCCAGCTAAGGCTCCTGCTTTGGCAAGGCTTCCACTATTTACTCGAAATGAAGAACTAACTTTTTGCGTAATAAGCTCTCCCTCCGTACTTCTAAATACCCAAGGCGTTCCGCTCAACGCTGTTAAGCTACTGATACATGGGACGTGGACTAAATCTGTTATTTGATATGGACGTTTGGAGTCTTGAATTAACTCCGGCGATCCAACGACAGCACTTGGCCAGCGTCTAATTTCTCGGGCTATCCAATTGCTGTCAGGTAGCTTGCCTCGGCCAAAGCTCAAGATAAGATCAAAACCATCGAGCAGATCGTCTTTAGGACTTAAACTCGTGTCACAACACAATGAAACTTTGGGGTGCTCAGTACAGAATGAAATGACAGCCTGTGCGAGTGCAGGTGTGTCTGGCATCAATATTCTTAGTTGTCCCTCTACGCCGTGTGAATATCGAGTTACTTCCTCTAGCGCTTCATCAAGCTGACCCAGTAAAGATTGTGTCGATTGGTATAGCTTCTCGCCAGCTTCTGTTGGCGCAATCTTACGAGTGGTTCTTTCAAACAGCCGAGTATTGAGCTTTTCCTCTAGCAAGGCGATGTGGCGGCTAACGTTTGATGTTGGTAAATCTAAAAACTCCGCCGCTTTTTTAAAGCTGTTGTTCTCAAAGACACAGTGAAAGCTTCGAAGCCATTGTTGTTCTATTTGATTAATCATCTTTATCCCGAAATATTGGATTATGAAACCAACAATAGCCACTTTGTTGACCTGTTTTACTTTGTACAATAACACCATTATCAATCAATAAAGTAGAGTGAAAATTGTTAAGTGAAAATCGAATTAAAGCGTTATTTCTAATTAAGTATTTAATAAAATTCAAGGCTTTATTACCACGTCGTGCCATTTTATGTTGTTTTGTAATCCACTTTCTAGTCGCTCTTGATGCTCTTATTATTGTCCCATTAAGTTCAACAATAAGCCTGAGCTTAAGAGATGATGCCTCGCAAGCTGGCTACCTTGTTTCAGCCTATGCTATCGCGGCTGCAGTGATATGTTTATTCACGAAAGGCAGTTTAGACCCGAATAGAGAAATTAAACGAGTCTATATTTGCGTTGTAGGTTTAGCGGTAACGACGTGGTTGACATCAGTGGCCTCAGATTTTGATCTCTTGATCGTTTATAGAATGCTCTCGGGACTATTTGGTGGGGCTTTAGCCGTTCTAAACCTGAACTATCTTACGTTGATCTCTTGTGATGACGATAGAAAGCGAAACATTGCTGTTTTACTGAGCTCGTTTCCATTGGCGTTAAGTGCGGGCGTACCGGCGCTTATCATGCTGTCTTCAATGGGGGAATGGCAACTCAGTTTTCAAGTTATTGCAGGATTACTGTTGCTGATTGGCGCTGTGGTATCTCTGTCACCATCTATTCAATTAAAAGAGGGGTCTGCAGAATCAGAATTCACTGATAGTCAAAAGTTTAAGTTAGGTGACTATTTATGTAGTCGGGATCTTCGTTTTGCAATTGTGTTGGCTTTCAGCGCTGTACTGGGTACTTTTCTGGTCTCTACGCAGTTCCCAGTGATGCTTGAGGTGAACCTCGGAATATCAGCAACGTTATTAGGATACTGTTATGCCATCAGCGGAACCTGTACCTTCATAGCGATGCAAGCTTTCGCACGTATTAGGGGTACTGATAAAGCAATTTTTCGCCTCATTGTGTGTTTATCATTGGGCATGGTCATTTCTATCGTTTGGGGCTTTGGTTCGCTCAATGTGGGCAGCGCTGCTGTGGCTTTTGTTGTCTTTGTCGTGGTGAGTTCTACTCGGACTTTAGTTCTATCTGTCGAATTAATTAACGCTCTTAGCGTCAACAAACGCATGCTTTTGATTCGTTTACAAAGTTCGTTGCAACATTTTGCTGTGGGTTTTGGGGGATTGCTCAGTAGTGCTTTGGTACAGCCACAATCAGGTGCGTCTTTGGATTTCAATACCTTGGTTTATGTGGCGGTTGGTATCGTACTTTGTACTCCCTGCCTTTGGGTTGCTTACAGCAGAGGGTTGGGCTTGAATGATGAAAAGTGAGTGAAAGTGTTCATTGTGTTGTTGAATGTCTAGGCTACGTTTGCACGTTGTTACTAAGGTTATCTGTGATTAGAATCGTAAAACTGCTGTTCATATGTGGCGAGTTGAATTTTGGGTGACTTTGCACGCATATTTACACGCCAGAAAATTAGCATAATTGTTATGTTCTAGGATGAATATGTGGTTTGTTGCCACTCGGTGATTAGACTATCTCAAAGGACAAAGGACAAAGGACAAAGGACAAAGGACAAAGGACAAAGGACAAAGGATGGAGCGATGCCTGAATATCTGTGCGAGACTTGTACCGTAGCTTATTGCTTTGATGATTGTAATTCGGCATTGGCGCAACGAGAAATGATTGAAGTAGAAGAAGTCTTGGATCGTAAACAAGTAAGCCAAGATCCTGAACGGCGGCTTAAACAAGAAAATTCAGACATAAAAAATCCCTACAAGCACAGCCTGTAGGGATTTTGTACGTTGCAATACTGTTCTCGCTTTCTCAAGCAAAGGGTCTTACAAAAATTTTTAGAACAGTGTTATTCGACAATAAATTATTGACGAGTCACTATTTTTCGTAAGTTTTTATTTCGCCAGATTTAACGCGAGCAACAAATGATTGCAGTTCTTTCTTCACAACAGGCATTAGGAAGTACAAGCCAAGAATGTTGAAGATAGACATCGCAAAGATAGCTGCGTCAGAGAAGTCGATTACCGCGCCAAACTGAATCGTCGCACCGATAACAACAAACACACAAAACATCACTTTAAAAATCAGTTCCGTTGTTTTGCCTTCACCAAATAGGTAAGTCCACGCTTTAAGACCGTAGTACGACCAAGAGATCATGGTAGAAAACGCGAACATAATTACCGCTAGAGCGAGTGTGTATTTGAACACTTCTGCCGTTTCAGTAAACGATGCAGCAGTAAGCGTTACACCCGTTAAGCCTGAACCATCGAATGGACCTGTATTTAGACCAGCGATAGTGATAACCAAGGCTGTCATTGTACAAATGATGACTGTATCAACGAACGGTTCTAATAGTGATACTAGACCTTCAGTGATTGGCTCTTTTGTTTTAACCGCTGAGTGAGCGATAGCTGCTGAACCTACACCTGCTTCGTTTGAGAACGTTGCACGTTTTAGACCTTGGATTAAGGCACCAATGAATCCACCAACCACACCTTCGCCAGTAAACGCACCTGTAAAGATTGCACTGAACGCAGGACCCACTTGATCAAGATTAGAACCGATAACAATCAGAGCCATACCGATATACAGAGCAGCCATCCAAGGAACAACTTTTTCCGTTACCGATGCGATAGAAGGCATACCCCCAACAATCACAGAGAAAACTAAAGCGGCGAGTACAAGGCCTGTGATGACACCGTATTCACTTGGTACATCGAATGCGTAAGTTAACATGGCATGTGCTTGGTTAGCTTGGAACATGTTACCGCCGCCCAATGCGCCTAAAATACACATTAATGCAAAACCAATAGCAAGGGCTTTACCTAGTCCACCCAACCCTCTTTCACCAAGACCTTGGCTTAGGTAGTACATGGGACCACCGGAAACGACACCTGAAGGTAGGATAGTTCGGTATTTCACACCTAAGGTACACTCACAGAACTTAGACGCCATACCCAGAAGACCACACAAGATCATCCAGAATGTTGCACCAGGACCACCAATTGCGAGTGCAGCACCCACACCGGCAATATTACCAAGCCCAACAGTTCCAGAAAGCGCGGTTGTTAACGCTTGAAAGTGAGAAACTTCCCCTTCGTGTTTGGAGTTAGGGTCTGTGTACTTACCTTTAATAATGTCTATGGCCATCCCGACACGTTTAAATTGAACAAAGCCAAAGTAAACAGTAAAGATGATCGCAGCGAGCAGTAACCAGCCAACAATAATTGGGAAGTTTGCTTCACCTACCGGTACGCTTTTAAATATCAGTCCAACGAACCAACCTGTATATTCGTTGAAAAAACCATCAACACTTTGACTTAAGTTACTGATAGCTTGATTAAATGATCCTTCTTCTGCAAATGCACTGGAACTAAATAATAATATAAACCCAAAAAATAATTCACGTATGTTTTTCATGGTTTTCCCTGTCTTTTTATTAAATTATGTTTGTTTCTGTTGTGTTTTTTCTATTTGATTTTTTACATTTCAGCGACTTATTTATTGCAATTCGACGGCAACATAAACGGCTGTAGCTAGGTCGAAAAATGAAATAAATATGAGTACTGATCTTGCTTTATATGGATATCCTTTTGGTATGTGCACCAATTAGACTATGGCATTCGGCCTGCCAAGTCCTACTGATAATCCTATACACAAAAATAATACCATCAAAGATTTTTTTACAATAAATTTACAATTGTTCGGGTTTTGTCATTATTTGGGAATAAGCAGGCATTTTTTAGGTTGGAAAAGGCATATGCAGTAGCTGTTATAGCATGAACTAAGGTGAATGATAGTGGAGGTGCATAGGGAAGTCGGCGAGTTTTAATGTTCAATATGTTTTGGGGAGGTGTTTAAACAATTGATAGCTGAAGATGTAATCAAGCTAAAAGACATTAAAAAAGCCCTTTATCAGAGCTTCGTCAATGGTTTCAATGAGCGTGAGGTTTAGTGCCTGACGAATAGAGACTAGAGTTAAACAGAGCCAATGATACGTTTACTCGATTTGTGGTAAAGCTTAAGTGCGAGTAACGAGCCCCATAGAGCGACTTGTATCCATAGCAATGTCCATTGAGACGCTACCTCTTGCCAAGATGCCCCCATCTGATTGAGCGCTAAAAAACCTTGGATAGCGGGTGTGCTTGGGAATAACTGTGACAGCAGTACTAACCATTCAGGCATCATTTCAACAGGCCAGATAAAACCTGAAGAGAAGATCAGCGGCATTGAACTGATTAACACCACAACCGTGACTAACTCTCTTCTTGGCACTAGCTCACCAATAAAAATCCCGATCAAACAACTAGCCAATAAGAAGGGTAGCAGTAAGGTCAAAATGTTTGTTGTGGAGGCAAGTAGGTTAATGCCATACATCGAAAAGCTCGCGCCGAAGTAGTACATCGACAACAAGTAATATATGCCGACTAAGGTACAGCAGCGAGCAAGTATCAGTTTCGCTGGAGAGGTCTTACTCCAATAGCCAAACGTCGATTGAGCGTTTTGGGTCGCGCCAACTAAACCAGAAGCCATGGCTAAGGTTTGTTGCAGGATCAACACAAAGACGGCTGGAACCACGTAATCAATGTAGCCCATGCGACTATTGAAGGTTGGTTTTAGGTTCAAGCTGAATGCACTGTAGCCTTTGGCTGCGGATTCTAACGGCACACCTTCAACTAACAAGTGACTGACTTTAACTTGTGCAGCTAACGTGCCGCCTGCCTTGGCAAGCCCTTCAACAATGGTTCCGTAGACTAAGAAGTAAGATGCATCACCTGCGTAAGAAAGCGTAGGGCTCTTACCTAGGAGCAAGTCTTTATAGAAGTTCTCTGGGATGACGATGAACCCACCAATCTCTTGATTAAGAACAGCTTGCTTAGCATCGGCAATGGTGGAGTCACGGCGTACCAAGTCAATTTGAGATGTGGCATCTACCATTCTTTCTAACTGGTAGCTGCTTTGGCTCTTATCCAAGTTCACAACGGAAGCTTTAAGCTGTTGAGGAACTTGGTTTACGTAAGGCAACGGATACAAGAATGAATAGAAGAACACACCACCAAATACCGTAAGAAGTACAACAGGGTTGCACAGTACCGCTAACAGTTCTTGCTTGAGTAGTTGAGTAAAGCTCATCGTTTTACTCCTTGTTGTGCTGATGTATCTGGCTGTGCTGATGATATAGCCGCTTGTGTAGATAAAGCCGTTTGTGCAGACAAAGCTGACTGTGCCAAGTGTTTCTTAATTAATAACATCACCACGAAAGCAGGAACTGCATACCACAACATAGAGGAGAGGCTGATCAGCGAATGTGCTGCGCTCACGCCATAACTGGATTGTGCTGTTTGTACTTCGATGTAGTGACTCACGGGCAATAAGCTTCTCCAGATTTGCGCTGCCGTGTTCATGTCGGTGACTGGAAAAGTAATGCCCATGAACGCAAAGCTTGGTGCTGTAAAGGCGCCAGCGAAACTCATCGCCCTTGCTGGATCAAGCGTTAAGAAGAAAAACAAACAACCCATGATGATACAACTGATGACGGTAAGCAGTTGGGCGACGGTCAGTGCCACAAAACTGCCGTTAAACGGCCAGTCTAAGAGGACATAGAACCAAAAGCTAAACGCGATACCAAACATCAAAAACAAGACAAGGTAGGGCGTTAGTGTTGATGTTAGTGATTTCATCGGGGCGTTGGATAACCAAGCATGAAGACCACGAGCTCTAACGTTCGCCGTCAAAACCAATATCGTGCCCACCACAATCATGATCTGCCATAGAGCCGGAATAACCGCAGACACTAAGAACTGAGCATAGCTGGTGTTCTTGTTAAACAGTGGCGTAATCTGGCTTTGTACCGTTACCGCTTGCCCCAATGCAGATTGTACCGTGGTATCACCGTGTGAAAGCTGTTTAACCACTTCGAGTTGCGCGTTGAATGTTCCTTGAGCCTGCAACAGAGCCGAGTTCACCAGTTTGCCAATCAAGATAAATTGACTGTTATAGAAAACGGACACTTGCGGGTTCAAGCCTAGGAAAAGGTCTCGGTCAAAGTGTCTTGGTATCACGACATAACCATAGATATCGCGTTCAATCATCGCTTTAGCCGCTTCACTCGCCGAGCTGTATTTCTGAGTCACTTGTAGGGTAGGTGACGCATCAACAAGGCGCGTGAACTGTTGCGAGATTTGACTGTGTTCAAGGTCGACAACCGCAACCGGTAAGTCGCGAGCGATCCCTTGTAAAAAAATCAGCCAGATACTGGCAGCAAGAAGCAACGGAATCCAAGTTAGGCAAGACAACAGCCATTTGTCTTTGCGGACAATCGCCCACTGCCTAAGCAATGTATTTTTCACTTGACGGTGCTCCGGTGATTGCGTGCCTCTAGATTGCGAGGCTGTAGATCGAGAGCTTATAGAGCGAAAGTTAGCAGACATACGTCACCTAAAGCTCAACCACTAGGCTCATGCCCATACGCAGTGTTTCTTTGGTATCGACAGGGTGCGCTTCTACTTCAAAAGTGCGTAAGTCGAAGCCTTGTGCTGCGTCTGTTGAACGCCAAGTCGCGAAATCACCCATTACGGCAATATGAGTAACCTGAAAGGTTAACGACTTATCCAGAGCTGGAAGGTACGCTTCAAATTGGTTGCCTTTCTCAAAATGTTTCAACATATCTTCGCGCACGTTGAGCACCGCCCATGCATCTTTAGTGTCAATTACGGTCACAACAGGGAAACCTTGAGGAGCTAACTCACCGCTACTTAATAGTACTTGAGCCACTTCACCGCTAAACCAACTGTGAATCTGCGTGTCTTTTGCGTAGGCTTCAACTTCTGCCACGGCGCCAGCCGCCATTAATGCTTTTTGAGCTGCCGCGACTTTGGTTTCGTCACGCGCACCTTCTTGTGCTAATTGGTACATTTGGAACGCAGCGCTTTCGGTGTATTTCGCTGCTCGCCATTGTGTTTTGGCTTCATCACGTTTTTGCTCGGCAACCACGCCATCGTTATAAAGGTTGTTTACACGTTGGTAAGTTTTATCCATGAGATCGGCAGCTGCTTTGGCTTTCAACCATTGGTCTTTAGCGGCTTGGATTTGCTGAGTACGCGCGCCATTCTCTGCTTGTTTTGCTAATGCACCAGCGGCTTTTTGACCGGCTTTTGCTTGCTCTAATTTAGCGTCAATTTCTGGGCTAAGTAGGGAGAAGATCAATTCGCCTTTTTCAACCGAATCGCCTTTACGCACGAATATTTCATCAATTCTGCCGGGTACTTTCGATGAGATGCTGTATTGCTGCGCATCTATTTGACCTTGAAGCTTAACAGGCTGTGGTTGGTACGCTTGGTAAAAGCCGTATCCAACCCAGCCAATAATGCCGATACCAACCAGAGAGAGAATAAATGGCTTAATAGGTTTCATGAATTATCCTTTTGACTGGCTAGCGGTGTCTGCTTTTGAATCGAAGTCAGACGGGACAGAAGACGTTAAGTAACTTGAATAAGCATTCATTTCACTGGTGAGTGCTAACAGCTTATTAAGAGAAATTAGGTATTTGAATCGAGCAGCAGATTGCTGTGTTTTAATGCTTGCAAGATAAAGCTCAGCATCAACCACTTCTAACGAATTGGATAACCCTTGAGTGAAGGCTTTTTTACGAAGTGAAAGGTTTTCTTGAGCTAAAGACAGACTTGAGTTGAGGCCTTGAACTTCTTCAATTGCTTGGTTCGCTTCAAGATAGGTCTTTTGTACCAAAACGGTTAAGTCTTGCTTGGCTTGCGACTTAAGAAACTGGACTTGAGACACGGCGCTATGAGCGGCAGCGACTTTGTCGGAACGACCTGACGTGTCAAGTAGCGGTACATTCACACCAATACCGACTAACCAATCGGGTTTCATTTCACTGGCTAGCGAGTCATCTTCGTACAGGCTGTAATCACCGTAAAGGTAAACTTCTGGGTAGTATTTGCCTTTTTCAGCCTTGATCAAGCTACTCGCTTGTTTCTCTTTTGCTTCAAGGATTTTAAGGCCTGGGTAGGTCATGAGGGTTTGATCAACAAATACGTCCATATGAGGCAGGTTTTTGTTGATAAAGAGTTGTTCTGAAGGTTCGACACTTTGGCTCTGACCAAGGATCTGAGTCAGTGCTAATTGAGCAATTTTGAGGTCGTTCTGCGCTTTGGTTCGTTCAACAACGGCTTTATCCAAAGAAGCATCCGCCTGCAGACGTTCTACTCGAGCAATTTGTCCTTGCTGTTCAAGCTTGATGGCGAAATCACGATGCTGAGTTAAGCCAGCTTCAACGGCTTGACGTGTTCTCACGACGTCTTCCGCTAAGATCACCGAGAAGTAATATTTACTTAAGTCTTCGTAGCGAGCCTGTTTCTCCATCAGCAGTTGGCTTTGCGCTTCTTCGCTTTTACCTTCGGCAGCAGTTTGCGCAGCGGTAATTCGTCCGCCAGTAAAGATAGGCCAAATAGCACGGATGGAAGAGCTGAAGATGTCTTGCTCTGTTATGGTCGAGGTAACGCCACCCAATTTAGCTAATAAGGGTGCAAATGCTGGATCTACGCCGCTTAAGCTATCGCCGAACTGTTTACCATTGATAGTCACATCATTATCAAGGTGCGTGTAGTTAGCTCCCAAGGTGATCGAGGGTAGATTAAGGCTACTTGTTGAGTTCTGAAGGTGTTGATAACGCTCAACGTTGGCTTGTTGAGCCGCAAGTGAGTTGTTGTTCTCTTGCAATATTTGCCACGCTTCAGAAAAAGTGAGCGGGGCAGAGAAAACTGGCGAAGCAAATGTGCCGAGAAGCATACTGGCGAGCGCAAGGTGTCGGAATTTTGGTTTGGTCATCTGCATTAAATACCATTTAGAGTATTAGCTCTAATGCTAACAGGGTGATAGTCATTTGTCTTGAGATGATTGTCTCACATGATTAGAAACCCTCATAACTCGTTAAGTTAACGTAATAAAGTACGTGACGTGGGCAACAAAGATCACTGAAACGAAAAGAGCACGACAAAGCGTGCTCTTTAAGTTCAGTATAGAAGTGTTCTTACAAAATGAAGTGGCTTATTTAAAGCTAGGACAATGGTGATCGGCGCGCCACACCAATTGTCTTGAACCTTGCATTGTTTGTAATAAATCTCTACCTGACATTTGCGGGAACGCTAACAATACCTTGAGATCGAGAGGGGAGGTACCGTCTTTCTCATAGGCTCTTACGTGAGTAAAAGTCGATTGCAAGTGTTTGAACAGCATGGTCTTAGTAAGACAAATTCCAAAGTTATCGCGTTTCATTGCCTGGTTTCCTTTTCAACAATGTTTATACGTTATGTTTTTTATCCTGTTTCTATCGGACGTTGCCACTGATCGATACTTCCTGCTCATCAATGTTTTATTATTGGGTGCTGATTTATCAGTCACCTCTGAGTTGTCTACTGGCCTGTCGCGTAAATAGAGATGTATGAATGAGGTTAGGTAGGTAACCTGTTTGTTCAACAATCGTAACGACGAGCGTGCAACTTTTAGTTATAGATACGTCCAGTGAGCGAAGGGTTGTTGCCTTTTTGTTAACCTAAATTTCGATTTAAAGCGCGGTCTGAAAATGAGGACTTATGGCTTGGCAACAACGAACTCCTTCATATGCAACTATTATAATTGTATTTATTTTAAACAACCTAAAAAACACCTAAAAGCTTAGTGATCTTGCTCAATATTTATTCGTTTACTTTGCTTTTTAAGCTAATCCGTTCTAAAAATGAACGATTAATCGAAATGAATAACGTAAAGGATTATCAATTAACAATCTGCTCAATTATTTAGTTGAGTAACAGTCACAAATTCGCATAGCTAGAAAGGTCATGCGGTTAACTTAGTGTTAACATCATTCGTCTAACACTAGGGACGGTGGAATATGAAATGGAGCAGTATCAGTTTCCGTAAAAGGTTACTGATTATCATGACGGTCACTGGCCTTGTTGAGCTTTTGATACTCTCAGGTGCTGGTTTTTACTACATCAAACAATCTCAAGAACAAGAGATGGGTTTGAAAGCGTTAGGTGTTGCTGAATTTCTATCTGAATCGCCACTGGTCACCAGCATTATCCAAGAAAATGGAACGTTGGATCCTAACGGCGTTCCCTACGTTCTGTCTGAAGAAACCCAAGTTAAGTTTCGTAACCTTACCCAACTCATTGGTGCGGCGTTTATCGTTGTGGGAGATGATAAAGGTATCCGCCTGATTCACCCTTATGATGACTGGCTCGGTAAACCAATGCGTGGTGGCGATAACCAAAAAGCGTTGATATTGGGCGAGTCTTATGTGTCGACGGCTAAAGGTTCACTTGGCTTCTCTGTCCGTGGTAAATCTGCGGTAAAAGACCCCCAAGGTGCCGTTATTGGGGTAGTGTCGGTGGGTTATCTATTGGATTCTTTGCAAGATCGAATCGAACCTTACTTAGCCTTTTTGATTGTGATGGCGTTGCTGGTGGTTGCCGTCAATGCGGTGATTTCAAGCTATGTGTCTCGCCGTTTTCAGCGCGCTATTTTAGGCTTTGAGCCAGAAGAAATTGGCCGCTTATATGTAGAACTTGATGTGACTATGAGTACCGTGAAAGAAGGTATTTTGAGCATTGATAAGCACGGCATTTTGCGTTCAATTAATAAGAGTGCCTGCGATATTTTATCGATAGACAGGGATAAAGCACTCAATCAACAGCGCCTTTCTGATGTATTGCCAGGCAGTGATTTAGAACAACTGCTATCAACCGGCGACACCGACCACGATGTTGAGTTGTATTTAAACAATAAGCGAATCATTGCTAACCGAAGCCCAATTATAGTGGCAGGTGAGGTGGTCGGGGCGGTATCGAGTTTCCGATTACGAGATGAAATCAACGATTTAACCGACCAGCTCTCACAAACCAAAGAATATGCAGATCTACTGCGTTCACAAACCCATGAGCATCAAAACAAGCTCAACACCATTAGCGGCTTGATCCAGATGGGCGAGTTGGATTCAGTACAGCAACTGATTGGCCAAGAAACCGCGCACTATCAAAGCTTGATCGAGTTCTTGCGTGAAACCGTTAAAGACCCGCTCATTGCAGGTATGCTCCTTGGGAAGACGGAACGCGCGCGAGAAATTGGTTTAGAGCTTAAAGTTGAAGAAGGCTCAAGGCTTGAAGCTCTGCCTAGCTGGTTAAACGCGGATGACGTTGTCACAATTCTTGGCAACCTGATTGATAACGCCTTTGACGCCACCATGACGGCGATTAAGCAAGAGGGTCAAATTGCGCCAGTGCGTCGGGTTATTGAAGTTTCAATCAGTGATTTTGGTAATGAAATTATCGTAGAAGTAGAAGACAAAGGGTGTGGTTTGCCGAAAGAGTTGGCAACCAAAGCACTTACCGAAAAAGGCGTATCGAGCAAAGCGAAGCAAAATCGTGGTGTGGGTTTGTATCTGATAAAGCAGTTGGCAGACCGATATCAAGGGCAGCTTGAAATGGTCGATAACCACGATTTTGGCACGCGAATGACGGTTTATCTGCCAAAAGAAGAACAATAATAATTAAGCACGAATCGATCTTGTGAAGATCATCGTGACGGAAAAAGCATGGTTAAAGGAAGAACATAAATGAACGCAATCACGAGAGTCATGGTCATTGAAGATGATATTGCGATTGCAGAGCTACACCATCGTTATTTAGAACAGATGGGTGGCTTTGACGTGGTCGGCATTGCCACAACACAGTCTGAAGCGCTGATGCAACTGGACATCCTAAAACCGGATTTGGTGTTATTGGATGTGTATCTGCCGGACGGGTGTGGGCTCGATATTCTTAATCACGTAAGAGGGAGCAATCAAGGCTGCGACGTTATCTTGATTACTGCTGCTCGAGATGTGGATACGCTGCAACAGGCGATGCGTGGTGGAGTGGTCGATTATCTATTGAAGCCAGTGATGTTCCCTCGTTTGGAAGCGGCACTGAAAAAGTATCAATCTCAACAGCAAGAGTTTGAAAGTGTGTCGGATTTGAATCAAGGTTTGGTTGATAAGATGCTGCAAGCCAATGCCAAAGCGGACTCTGGAAAAGTATCAACCTTACCGAAAGGCATTGATGGCGTAACGTTGGATAAGATCAGAGCCATTTTTCAGCAAGCTGATGCCGTTAATATTACCGCCGATGAAGCCGGAGAACGAATTGGTGCTAGCCGAACCACCGCCAGACGCTATTTAGAATTTTTGATTACCACTGGTGAGTTAGTCGCGGACTTAAATTACGGCACCGTAGGTCGTCCGGAGCGCTGCTACAACAAAGCGCAAAGATAAACGCGATGCTATCAAATAAGTATAAAGCCAGTTGAGTAAGCTGGTTTTGGTTTTTTCTCCCTTTCTTATTGCTCACTCCACCGACCAGATACCGTTCTTTCTTGACTACAATGTTTGAGAATGCCGATTTGCTTCTTCTTCCGGATAGAACAGCTGACTTATCGATTATAATTTGTTCGAAATTAGTCAATATTTAATCGATTGCTTTCACAGTGGTTGATGTAAATCAAATACTCATAGACAATACTGTCCCGAATAGAGGTGATAGCTTTCACCCTCGTTTACCAAACGCATTCTCAAGTGTAATAGGCACTCGCTATTGATGTAATAGCCAAGACCTATTATCTATTTTCGTATGTCGCTGATACCTTTGGCGAATACTAAAAACCTTGTTTTTATAGGAAAGATGATGGTAATACCTGAAAACAGCAGCATCGTTATTTTTGGTGCGTCGGGAGATCTAACTTACCGCAAGTTAATTCCTGCTTTGTACCACCTGTATGCTAGCAATCAACTTCCAGAATCCTTTGCGATTCTTGGAGTGAGCCGTACTGAGTACAGCGACGAGTCTTACCGTGAGAAGCTGAAGAAGTCTCTTCAGGAAATGGAAAAAACTGAGCCAGAGACGCTGAATGCATTTATTGAACATCTGCATTATCAAGCGATCAACACTTCAGATGTAGACGATTACGCTCGTCTAGCACAACGTCTGGATAAGCTTGAGCAAGACTACCAATTCGAAAACCATAACACATTGTTCTACTTGGCAACCCCGCCAAGCCTTTACGGTGTGATTCCAGCAAACCTTGCTGCACATGGCCTAAACGATGAGAAGAACGGCTGGCGTCGTCTGATTATTGAGAAGCCATTTGGTTACGATCTAGCATCAGCTCAAGCGCTGGATGAAGAGATCCATCATCACTTCCAAGAACACCAGATCTACCGTATCGACCATTACCTTGGTAAAGAAACGGTACAAAACCTTCTAGTGCTTCGTTTCTCAAACGCGATGTTTGAACCTCTGTGGAACCGTAACTTCATTGAATACGTTGAAATCACAGGTGCTGAGTTCCTTGGCGTTGAAGAACGTGGCGGATACTACGATGGTTCTGGCGCAGTTCGTGACATGTTCCAAAACCACCTGCTACAAGTGCTAGCAATGGTTGGTATGGAGCCACCTGCTCAAATCAATGCAGATTCTATTCGTGATGAAGTGGTTAAAGTACTTCAGTGTCTGAAACCATTAGAAGAAGATGATTTGCGTAAAGACTTAGTGTTAGGTCAGTACACAGCATCAGATGTTCGTGGTCAGCACTTACTAGGTTACCGTGAAGAGCATGGTGTCGCAGACGACTCTCGTACTGAAACGTACATTGGTCTTAAAGCACACATCAATAACTGGCGCTGGAATGGTGTTCCTTTCTACGTACGTACGGGTAAACGCTTACCAACACGTGTGACTGAAATTGTGATTCACTTTAAGAACACACCACACCCAGTGTTTGGTCAAGATGCACCAGAGAACAAACTGATTATCCGTATCCAACCGGATGAAGGTATTCAGATGAGCTTTGGTTTGAAAGAGCCAGGTGCAGGTTTCAAAGCAAAAGAAGTGAAAATGAACTTCTCTTACTCTGACTTGCCTGAGACTCAGATGCTAACGGCTTATGAGCGTCTTCTTCTTGATGCACTGAACGGTGATGCGACTCTGTTTGCACGTACCGATGCTGTAGAAGCATGTTGGAAGTACGTTCAACCGATCTTAGATTTCAAGCAAGATCCTCAAGCACTGTTTGGCTATGCTTGTGGTACTTGGGGCCCACAAGAAGCCGATGAGCTTCTGCAGCGTGATGGCCGCGCATGGCGTTTCCCATGTAAAAACTTAACAGATACGGATTACTGCGAACTATGATCAATCACAAGATCTTTGCAACGCCTGAATTAGTCGTTGAAAACCTAGCAAACGAAATGAAAGCTTACAGCGAGCAGGGCAAGCCTGTTCACATTTCATTGTCGGGTGGCAGCACGCCAAAAATGCTTTTCAAGCTTTTAGCTCAAGCGCCATACGCAGAAGGCATTCAATGGAATAACCTTCATTTCTGGTGGGGCGACGAACGTTGCGTTGCACCTGATGATGCAGAAAGCAACTTCGGCGAAGCGAACGCGCTACTTTTCTCGAACGTGAACCTTCCTGCTGAAAACATCCACCGCATCCGTGGTGAAGATGAGCCAAAAGCAGAAGCAGAGCGTTTCGCGAAAGAGATGGCAGACGTGATTCCAACAGAAAACGGCACGCCTGTTTTCGATTGGATCCTGCTAGGTGTTGGCGCAGACGGCCACACAGCTTCACTATTCCCGGGTGTAACTGACTACCAAGATGAGAACCTATCTGTATTAGCTTCTCACCCAGAGTCGGGCCAGATCCGTGTTTCTAAAACAGCGAAAGTTTTAGAAGCAGCAAAACGAATCAGCTACCTAGTACTGGGTGCAGGTAAAGTTGAGATCGTTAAAGAAATTCATACAACTCCTGCTTCAGAACTGCCTTACCCGGCAGCGAAAATCCAGTCTAAAACTGGTGAGACAGAGTGGTTCCTAGATTCAAATGCAGCAAGTGCTATCGCATAAGTGCGAATAGCCGCAAGGAGATAAAATAATGAAAGGTGATATCGGTGTAATTGGCCTAGCAGTAATGGGTCAGAACCTTATCCTAAACATGAACGACCACGGCTTCAAAGTTGTGGCTCACAACCGTACTGCTGCGAAAGTAGACGAGTTCCTAGAAGGCCCAGCTAAAGGTACTAACATTGTTGGTGCTTACTCTCTAGAAGAGCTAGTTGAGAAGCTAGAAGCGCCACGTAAAGTGATGCTTATGGTTCGTGCTGGTGATGTTGTAGATACGTTCATCGACAAGCTTGTACCACTTCTAGACAAAGGCGACATCATCATTGATGGTGGTAACACTAACTTCCCAGACACTAACCGTCGTGTTGCCGCTCTTCGCGAGAAAGGCATCCACTTCATCGGTACGGGTGTTTCTGGTGGTGAAGAAGGCGCTCGTTTCGGTCCTTCTATCATGCCAGGCGGTTCTCCTGAAGCTTGGGAAGCGGTTAAGCCTATCTTCCAAGGTATCTCTGCGAAAACTGACGCGGGTGAGCCTTGTTGTGATTGGGTTGGTAACGACGGTGCTGGTCACTTCGTTAAGATGGTTCACAATGGCATCGAATACGGTGACATGCAGCTTATCACTGAAGCATACCAGTTCATGAAAGATGGCCTAGGTATGAACCACGACGAAATGCAGGCTGTATTTGCTGACTGGAACAAAACTGAGCTAGACAGCTACCTAGTTGAAATCACTGCTGATATCCTTGGTTACAAAGATGAAGACGGTGAAGCGCTAGTTGAGAAGATCCTAGACACTGCTGGCCAAAAAGGTACGGGCAAATGGACAGGTATTAATGCACTAGACATGGGTATCCCACTGACTCTAATCACTGAGTCTGTATTCTCTCGTTGCCTGTCTGCACTTAAAGATCAACGTGTTGAAGCTGAGAAACTGTTCGGTAAGACTGTTGCTCCAGTTGAAGGCGACAAGCAAGAGTGGGTTGATGCAATCCGTCAGGCTCTACTTGCTTCTAAGATCATCTCTTACGCTCAAGGTTTCATGCTAATGCGTGAAGCGTCGAACGAAAACGGTTGGGATCTAAACTACGGTAACGTTGCTCTTATGTGGCGTGGCGGTTGTATCATCCGTTCTGCATTCCTAGGCAACATTCGTGATGCTTACGAAGCGAACCCAGAGATCGCATTCCTAGGTTCAGATGCATACTTCAAAGGCATCCTAGACAACTGCATGGGCGCTTGGCGTAAAGTTGCAGCTAAGTCTATGGAATCAGGCATCCCAATGCCATGTATGACTTCTGCACTAACGTTCCTAGACGGCTACACTACAGCTCGTCTTCCAGCGAACCTTCTACAAGCTCAACGTGACTACTTCGGTGCTCACACTTATGAGCGTACAGACCGTCCACGTGGTGAATTCTTCCACACAAACTGGACTGGTACAGGCGGCGACACTGCTTCTACAACTTACGACGTATAATCATTAGTTAGAATCAGTAAAGAACACGTTTGTTCTTTCAGCTGAAACTAGAAAACAAAAGGATGCCAATTGGCTAATGCCGATCAGTTAAAGCCAAAGTGATCGGTTGAAGGATCCTTCCGAGC
>NZ_JBFSTC010000082.1:0-1722 GCF_041466605.1 Vibrio sp. 10N.247.310.17
GACCCTGCCCGAGCATCTTTCATCGACCGTGACATCCTAATAATCAGAATCGACCCTGCCCGAGCATCTTTCATCGACCGTGACATCCTAAGAATATGATTCGACCCAGCCCGAGAGTGAATCAATGACCACTGGCTAACCGGAAAGAGTCTAACCAAGACATTGAAATCGAATCCTGAGCGGTACAGTCCTTCTTAAAAACAAAAAAATACATATAAATATCCAAAAATCATCTCAAGCCGAACGGTACGACCCAAGATTGAGTCGTTGCCCGAGACGGTTCAATTTCTCGGGGTGACAATGAATATGAATTAATTACTAAACAATCTAGAAAATGGTGTTCAAGCCAATTGTCTTTGACGGATTCTCAACTCACGATGACCAGCGGATTCTCGGGTGAAAGACCGGCGCTGGTGCTGCGTCATAACATCCCGTGTCAGTGCGAGACATGGGGAAATGATACTTACGCCGGAGCGAGCGCCTGGGTGCTGGCCAGCCGCCGGTTCCCAGCCGAGGAGCTGGTGGCAGGTCATAACATTCAGTGTCGGTCAGAGATATTGAGCTTGGATATTTGTTTCCAGCGAGGCCCTGGTGATAATCACGACCAGCAGGTTCTCGGGAGAAAGACCGGCGCTGGTACTGGGTCATAACATCCCGTGTCAGTGCGAGACATGGGGAAATGATACTTACGCCGGAGCGAGCGCCTGGGTACTGGCCAGCCGCCGGTTCCCAGCCGAGGAGCTGGTGGCAGGTCATAACATTCAGTGTCGGTCAGAGATATTGAGCTTGGATATTTGTTTCCAGCGAGGCCCTGGTGATAATCACGACCAGCAGGTTCTCGGGAGAAAGACCGGCGCTGGTACTGGGTCATAACATCCCGTGTCGGTCAGAGATATTGAGTTTGGTATTAACAATCCATCGTACCAAGTTGATTCAATAGGCTTGAGGTTTGGTCGAGCTTTAAGTCATTCGTGTTGATTTTGACTAGTTTGAATAGCCCGACTGTTTCAAGCCCTGAGCTAATTTGCGCCGCACTGCCCGAGCAAAAGGTCCGTTCGTTCACCAAAGCCTATGAGTGTTCATCTCCCAGTGCCAGTGCCAGTGCGAGACATGGGAATTGATATCTGCGCGGGAACGAATCCAGGGGTGCTGGCCAGCCGCCAGGGTCCCAGCCGAGGAGCTGGTGCCGGGTCATAACATTCAGTGTCAGTCACAGACTTTGAACTTAGATATCTGATACCAGCGTCGCCTGGTGACCAGCAGGCACTCAGGTGAAAGACCAACGCTGGTGCCGCGTCATAATATCCCGTGTCAGTGCGAGACATGGGGTATTAATACCTACGCCGGCGCGAGCGCCTGGGTAATGGCCAGTCGCCGGGTCCCAGCCGAGGAGCTGGTGCCGGGTTTACTGCATTCAGTGTCGAGCAATGACATTGAGTTTCAGTTTTTTATCAGCGAGCCCCGGAGATACTTGTGACCAGCGGATTCTCGGGTGAAAGACCGACGCTGGTGCCGCGTCACATCATCCCGTGTCACTGCAAGACAGGGAATCGTTACCTACGCCGAGCAAGAACCTGGGTACTGGTCATCCGCCAGGGTCAACTGAAGACCGGCGCTGGTGCTGCGTCATACCATCCCGTGTCAGGCAATGACATTGAGTTTCAGTTTTTTTATCAGCGAGCCCCGGAGATACTTGTGACCAGCGGATTCTCGGGTGAAAGA
>NZ_JBFSTC010000082.1:1819-25579 GCF_041466605.1 Vibrio sp. 10N.247.310.17
AGACCGGCGCTGGTGCTGCGTCATGCCATCCCATGTCAGGCAATGACATTGAATTTCAGTTTTTGCTACCAGCATCGCCTGGTGACCAGCAGGTTCTCGGGTGAAAAACCGACGCTCTGCCTGATCAGAATACCGACAGTCAGGCTAAGATGTTGGGGTTGTGCTTAAGATGGAAGTTTACTTACCGACCATTAATTTCTATTTGAGCTTACTGAATACATACTGACAATTCTTAAGCCACGGACACCATTGCTAGTCATGGCCTGATTAAAAAGCCTAAGAGTACATTCGTCCCAGAAATGTTCATCTCCCATTGCCTGTCCAAGAGGTAGATAACGTCGAGGTCCTGATGACCAGCAGAAAACTGAGCGCTGGTGGCTGGCTCGCAACTGAAATGTCATTCAAAGATGTGGGAATCGAAATCTACGCCGGAGCGAACACCAGGGCGCTGGCCAGCCGAGGAGCTGGTGCCAGGTTTATTGCATTCAGTGTCAGGCAATGACATTGAGTTTGATAATTTTCATACCAACGAGGCCCAGGTGATACTCGTGACCAGCAGGTTCTCGGGTGATAAACCGGCGCTGGTGCCGGAACACATCATCCCGTGTCAGTGCAAGACATGGGAATCGACATCTGCGCCGGAAGAAATTCTTGGGGCTGGTCATCCGCCGGTTCCCAGCCGAGGAGCTGGTGGAAAGTCATTAGTTCCAATGTCATTCAGAGAAATTGAGTTGAGCGACTGCACGAGCTCAAATCGTGAATTCCACGAACGCTGGTCATGTCTAGTCCCCCTTCCCTGTCATAACGAGACAAAGCGTTAGGCTAAACAAATTCAAATTCGTCGCTACGACATTCATGATTGAACCATTGTTCATACCAACGAAAACACCCGCAGACCTGCCCTATTCGAAAAGCAATTCTGAAATCTATTAGCGAAAATTCGTCCCTTATTTGAAAAAACGTCGATTTAATTCATGCAGTATCAACCAATACCCCATTTGGGAAGGAGACAGGGTTTATGCATGAACAGACGGATGTCCTTGACGTTCAAACAGACGAACTTGATGTTCTTACTGAGGACATTGAGGCTGATGTTCAGGTTAAAAAAGACGATATCCATGCAGGTCTAAAATTGGGTTTGATCACCAAGAACCTAAAACGTAATGCAATGGAACTGAAGGCGGTCTATGCCGAAGCCGGTGAACTTATAGCCGAAATGGAAGACTTGGCTGACAAGTATTACCGAAAACCTCAGCTCGAACAGAACCATACAATTATCAAAGACAATTCTTACCACCGTAGAAGCACGTTCGCCAATACAGGCCATGTACTGATTGGGACTAAGTATTACACCAAAGACAGGGACGGTTGGGAGAAGGTGATGTGTTTTGAACTTCGAATGCGTGACATGAGCCGCTTAAACAAAACAACAAAAAAGAAGGCGTATCACTTTGATCCCGATAAGAAGATTCCGAATTCAGAGAAATACTATGAAATTCCTAAGTTCGCGACGAAGTACGAGAACAAGTCAGAGAACAAGATTCCCTACAAAGTGCTGACCCACCCTTTTTCCAAATCACAATGTAAAAAATACATGAGGGATTGGGAATTAAAGCAGTTCCTAACATTTAAGCAAATTATCAGTCCACCCACACGACGTTACCTCGGATTAAGGGAGCGCTATAAAACGCTTCGAGAGGAACGACGCGTATTACTCAGCATTTTCATTGCAGATAGAGGGCTCCCACTAAGCAGGGAATACAACCGAAAAATAGGCGAGCTAGAAAAGGTCATCGCTGACCATTACCCAGAACTCATCAATCTCTAAGGAGAATCACCATGGCTGAATTTAAGCAAATGCGACGCCACATCCCCGTTTCAATCGTGTGTCGAAGCGAGACAATGTACCGCTACTTAGGTCAAAAAGGCGGTCAATTGGTTGGCGCAACACAACGAATTGCGACGCTGTACGAGTCCACCGAAGACAACGATGAAAACCGTGATGCGGTAGTGTCTATCTTTGAAACCAACTTTGAACATTTGGAAGAAGGTCAAGGTGAGTTTGCAAGACAGGCTGATGCAGTGAAGCGTAAATACCGCAAACAAAATCGCAATGTACCTTTTCCTGAAATCGAAGTACCAGATAACCACAAAGTCGTCATCGATGTGACCCACCCTGTCTTCCAACGTGTGTTGCAGGTCATTCGAAAGTTCGACAACTCGATGGCGGTCATGGAAGTACTTTGGATGGTAGGCGATGTCGACGAAGAACGTTACAAGTACGCGAAAATCAAACTCGCTTCTACGATGTCGCGCTTCTCTAACGACGTGTTCCGTATTACCAACCAACTTCGCTCGCTAGACACTGGTCGCGGCACAACACACCAACGCGTTAATCAACAAATCAATCAAAAGTTGAAACCAGTAGAGGTGGTTGAAGAGGTCACCGATGAGCAGCCAGATAACGTGTCGGCTCCATTGAATGAAGCTGAAACTGAGCAAGAAGCAGAACCGGTGGATATTCATGCTGGTGGCGCTGAGATATTAGGCGAAGACGAAGACCCACTGAGTGCGGAAGAAATTCAAGCCGTAATAACTCAAAAATCCGATGAGTCACTACAGGAATCAGCTTAATGCGAATGTTTGATGGCGTCAGATCAAAATTAACTCAAAGTGCAATTATCGTAAAAGAGAAATTACGCTTGAAAACTGGTGAGCTGCATGAGGAGTTCGCCAGTGAAACTATTTTGAAGCAGCAGCAGGAGATCACTCGCTTGCAGAAAGAAGTCGCAAGCATGATCAAATACCCGCCGACGCCAGATGGTGTCCCTGTCTTAACGGAGGGGGACATTTTATTCGCTTATAGAGGCATTATTAAGGAAACGTTCCTTGCCGTAGGCATGCTCGAAGGTACAGATAAAAGCCTGACTCCATGCTTTATGAACACGTACATGCATGCGATCCGTTCTGTGATTTCATTTTTCCACCTACTGCCTGCTAGTGAGTACCATCATCACAATGAAGTTGGCGGCCTACTTCGTCATTCATTAGATGTTGCCTTAATGACCTTAAGAATGTCGAAGGGCTCTCGACCTTTGGCTATCGGATTCCAAGATGAGGAGATGCTACGAGAACCGCGATGGCGCTTTGCCGCATGGTTAACAGGTTTGTTGCATGATGCAGGGAAAGTCATTTCTGACATGAGGGTTTCGGGGAAAGAGCTGGATACCACTTGGAACCCACAAATTGAAACCATTTACGAATTCAGTGAAAGATATGGTATTGACCGCTACACCGTTAGCTGGAATCCACGCCGTGCTAATCATTACCATGAGAAGCTGTCAGTGCTGTTATTAGACAGAGTACTGAGTGACACAGCAAAGCGCTGGTTATATCAATCTAACGATAACCTTTCAGGACCAATCATTGACGCGCTGCAGAACTATGCCCGTAAGGAAGGGTATATCGAGAAACCATTGCGCCGTGCCGATGCGCTCAGTGCCGAACGAGATCGTAGAACCCAATTCCACAAACTCATCGGACAGCGTAAAGCCGGTAAGAGTCACGGCATTATCTCGGCCATCCGAGATTTACGAAAAAACCGTTGGAACAAAGTCAATGAAATCGGTGCTCGCATGTATGTCATTGATGGGGAGGTATACCTCGATTACCGAAATGGCGTGCAAGACATCATCAGCCACATGAACGCTAATTCTAGCAACTCGGGGCACCTAGCCAGAATTGAATCCAACATTGGTATCGTAGTTCAGGAGATGGAAGAGCTAGGTATTGTGGAGCCGATGCATGAAGAGTCAGACTTTGTGAGGCTCACATTTACAGCGAAGCAAGGGAAGATGCGACAAGTTGATATCGTTCGTATCAGTTATCCAGATTTGGTCTTCGAAGGTGAATTACGCCCACCTAACCTTAAAGACTGTTACATCGAATTTTCTAGCATGGGCGAACGCTTAACAATCGACGCCAAAGGCAGCTTGGATTATACCGAGCCAAAAGATAACCCATTTCAGACCCTTTATAACTTGGACCCAGAACAAGGCTCCCAAGTAAATCGTAATAAAGCTCGTTCGTTGAATTTGCCGGGGCTACCAAAACCACCTGAAGAACTCATGCAAGCTGCTGAAAATCAATCACCGACAACGACCCCGCAGCAGATCAATGCAACAGCACCAGCACCGGCCAACACGAGCAACAATGGGAAGCCAGCAACAGCGACACCTGCTCAGAAAAACGTTCCTGCACAGAAAAACGTTCCTGCTCAAAACAACGTCCCTGCACAGAAACCAGCACCCAAACCTCAAGCAACGAAAAAGCCAGCGACGAAAAAAGCAGCGACTAAGACGAACACCACAAAGGCAAACTCACCGTCAAAGACAAGTGGGCCAACAATCGTGTTCGAAAATGAAACAAATCAGTCGGTGGAAGAAAACAATGCGGCACCTAGTGTATGGGATGGCATGAACATCAACGCAGCTGACGACAAACCGGTTCAGGCACCGTCGTCCAAACCTCTAGCCACCGCAGCTAAAGGGCGTAAGTCCCAAACACAGAAAGCACAGCAAAGAGCTTCCGCTTTAAAAAATGTGTCTGATAAAGACCTAAGAACCCTATGTTATGTGATGGCATGGGCGCTATCCAATGGTAAGACCGATGGTGATTCCATTGTCAGCTACAGCTCAAGAAATGCGATCTACGCGCACAAAACGTGGGTTCTTTGTCTTGTAGAGATGACCAACATGGAAATGAATACGACGGCCTTTTTTGACCGCTTCGGAGATGACATAGAACCAGGAAAAATATTGGGCATTGACGCGACAGAGCACATCAAGTTGGACAGCAGTTGCGTCAAAGCCTTCGCAGAACTGTTCGGTGTGGGCGAAAAACTGTTCTTAGATCAAATTAAAAATTTCAATGACTATGGTAGGCCAGAGCGTATGGATAACCTCGATTTCTTTGCAGGAAAGCTCACCATTAACAGCGAGCAAGAGAAGTTAATTTTAGATTCAAACCTCGCCAAAGAATTGAACTTAATTGCTAATGGAGTCGCTTCTGATGTTTAAGTCAAAGACAAAACCCCTGTATGACGATATTCAAGACTACTTCCGTGAAGTGTTTGAGATACAACAAGCTCGCGCATGGCTGGCTTCGGGTGCTTTTTTCAGTGTCGCTGGTGGATATCAAGCATTGTACAACCTATTCACTGAGACACCGGCTCCCGATACGGTGATGTTGACAGGGCTAGGTATGGCCACCAGCTTTGTCATGGCCGCCAAACGATCTTCTGAAGCATGGCCAATTCTAAAGATGCAGGCTCGATTGTGTTCGAACAAACTGGATATAGAGTCTTTGGAAGACACTCGAAAGAAGGCAGAGAAATACAAAGACCGTATGTACTTAGGGACCGGCTTTAATTGGGGGCCAGAGCACGCCATCAATATGTATAAAATCAATGCCCTCCCTTCTGCACGCCGCGACAAAAAAGTGCCTTTATATTTAAGGAAGTTGATCCCCTATAACCCTGATCTGAACGAAGCATTAGGTGGGGAGCCATTCCTCATGGCCTTGGGCAACGAGAAAGATGTGACTGTGCATTATGATGTAGGCCGCGCACACACAATCATCTACGGCGTTCCAGGCTCAGGCAAAACAACGTTGTTAAAGTTAATCGCATTAAACAAACTGTGGTCAAAGCGAAAATGCTTGCTCATCATCATCGACCCAAAAAATACGCCGGAAATGCGAAATGGGTTGAAAGCAGAGATGGAGCGTCAGGGTAAAGGGGACCAGTTCTACTATTTTGCCCCCGCACGGCCATCTGAATCTGTCGTTGTTGATTGCCTAGCCAACTATAACCGAACATCGGAACTGGCAACCCGTGTCGTTGAATGTATTCCAACGGGCGGCTCTTCTGGGGAAGTCTTTAAACAATTCTGTTGGGAACGTGTAAACCAAATTACTCAGGCAGCGGAATACATCGGTGAACGACTCACACTTCGTACCCTTCATTATTATCTGCGTGAAGGTCTAGTACGTCTGGTAGAGAAAACGTGTGAAACGTACTTCAGTCAAGAAATAGGTGTGGACTGGAAAGCCCAAATGAACGGTCGCATCAAAGCCATGGGCTCGCAAGACTGGCTTGAAAATATGATCATGTATTATTCCGATGTCATGGCTAAAGACAAACCTTGCTCTCAACTTTCAGGGATCATTGACGCCTTCCATAAAAAATCGTCTGAAGTGAGCACCAAAACTGGCTCACTGAATGCAATTCTGGAACAACTTTGCTCGGCGCCTCTAGATACATTGTTGTCCCCTGATTTAAATAATTTATCGGACAACCAACCGAACGTCGTCAATTTACGCGAGTTATCAAACACAGGTGGAGTGCTGTACTGCGCCACAGACGGTTTAACAGACCCAGTGATTTCAGGCACCTTATCGAAGCTTGTGTCGGCAGCTGCAGCGGCATCGTCAGCTGAACGTTATAACTTTGGTACAGGAGAAGAGCCAGAGGTTTGCTTTATGGTCGATGAAGCCCATAACGCACTTAATGATCCAATCCTGAATTTACTCGCCGTCGGTCGTCAGTCCAAATACGAACTGTACTTAAGTACACAGTCCATGCCCGACATCGTAGAAAAAACCTCGCAAGCGACCGCCGATAGGATAACCGAGCTGTGTGCCAATACCATCGCCATGCGATGTGAAGGCAAAGTAACTCGTGAATATGTATCAGAAAAGATGGGGGCAGCCGATCTAAGAAAGCATCAAAAGATGATTTCAAACAGCGCCTCAACACAAGATTCCGTCTCTTCATTCAATTCAGGTTCTGGTGTACGTGAGTCATCAGAAGAGCGCAGTTTATTTCCACCGTTCATGGTATCGGCCTTACCCAATTTGCAAGCTATATGCAGCTTCTCAAATGGAAATAAAACCCTACTCCGCCTGCCTGTAGAGCCACGTTAAGGAAAGATTATGAAAGTATCGACCAAATTCAAAAAAATTACTGCCAGCGTTTATCTGAATCGAACGATCGATAAAGAGTTGAGCGAGCGATTGAATTATCAAGCGTTTATTTGGCCGTCTCTTGGTGAGGTTCAAATGCGAGTAGTGAGGTTATTCGGTGACGTTGTGCCAGCTTCTTTCAATGAAGGAGAAGAACAACTCTTACTTGACGTGGTATTGCGAGAGATGGCCGACACATGGGATGAGCATTATGAGACACACGGCAAGGAAGTCGCCTTCAAGCACATCTTTTTGAAAGTGTTTGACCGAACCTCAGAACTGTTCAAAGTCATGGTCACATCAGAAGACACAAAGGCAGGCTGCGACCTAATCTGGGACCCGATTCGCTGTTCATTTTCAGACTTTGCTACGTCCAGCCGCGTATGTTGCATGGAAGTCATTGACAGAAAACTAACCTCAGAGAGCGAGAAACATTGTCGCCAACTGAGCCTGTTACTGCTCCCTCAACTCTTCGGTCGTCCTGAACTCAATACAATGGGTATCGCACCCTACGCCTTCGAAGATCCTCGCTCGGTGAATTTGTTAGACCTGTTACTCAAACCTGAAAAGATATTGGAGGCTGCTCATGGCGCATGATACCCAATCTTTTATCGACGAAGGTAACAAAGCCCTACTCGGTGATGGTGTCTCGATACTAAACCCGTGGGTAAGGCTGGGGTTTATGATCTGGTTCTTTTCTTTGTTGTATTGCTGGTTTGGTATGTCAGCGGAGCAATTTAGAGCCGACGTCATCGATGAGGTGTCCATTGTTCAGTCGACAATGACCGAAGAGCAATCAGAAATAGTGTTCGACCGTGTAAACGGTCAATACCAGACGACGATGGTCGATACGGGCATCTCCAATGTCATTGATAGATTTTATATCAAACCTGAAAAAACAAATGGGTCCGGGGTCTTTATTGCAGGCATATCAGAGCGGCTGGTGGATAACACAAAGATGTGGTGGTATCGCAGCATACTTCGACTGAACGTACTCATGGAATGGCTTCTTTTAGGCGGGGTGCTTATCTTCGCGTTCATGAGTGATTCTTACTACGAATATCGTAAGCGAATCTACGCCTTTACACAGCACAACGTGAAAATAGCGGCAATGGCCTTTCGCATGATATTCATCATTCTCTTTTCACTATGGGTCTTCCTTGTTGTCCCCATCATTGATGGCGGATTCTGGCGATATTTACCCCTATTTTTCATTGGTTTATGCATCCTATTAACCACCACGATCATGCGTGAATTCCAACGCTTTTAAACAGACATAGGTAATCAATAACATGCGGATATTTAAAAAGAAGAATCAAGAACCAAAGTCATTGAGAGAAAACCTCAAAGAGTTTACGCAGCGATACCGGTCTATTCACAACCTAAATCGGATTAAGGTTGGTTTCATTGTTTTTGGTGTGTTGTTCGCGGTCGGTCAAACCATATACCGAAGTCACTATTTCAACATGCCGGTTCCGCACATAGCGCTCATACAACTGGAGGGAGCCGTAGAGAGAGGCAGTCCGACAGCTGATGGAACTATCCTGTCAGAAAGCATAAGAAAAGCCATGAAAGATCCATTGGCTCATGCCATTTTGATTGAAGCGAACTCACCAGGTGGCAGCCCAGTGCAGGCCGAGATATTACATAGGACTTTAATGTCCATGAGAGAAACTACCAATAAGCCGGTCTATTTTTCGATAGGTGAAATGTGTGCGTCGGCTTGTTTATACATCAGCTCCTCGGCAGACAAAGTGTATGCCCATAAAAACTCGTTGATCGGCAGTGTCGGTGTCAGAATGGATACCTGGGGATTCGACAAACTCATTCAACAACTTCAAGTTCAAAGACGGACATACACAGCGGGTAAAAACAAAGCCTTGCTGGACCCGTTTTTACCCGAGAACCCTGAAGCAACAGAGCACATAGAGTCACATGTCCTCCAGCCATTATTTGAGGAGTTCAAAGGAGCGTTAATTGAAGGTCGTGGCGAGAAATTGGAAACAGACAACCCGGACATCTTCACTGGTTACATTTGGACAGGTTCAGAGGCCGTTGAAATCGGATTTGCCGACGACATTCAAACCCATTTCGAGATCCGTGAAAATCTGCGTGATGAGTACCAAGTGACGGACATACAGAACTACACCAAGCCTAAGTTCAGCATGATGAAGCTCCTGAGTTCCGATTTCTGGGCTGAGGTGTTAGCGAAAACTGCCATGAAGTTAGACTCAGGCAGCGAGATGGAGCTTAGATAGACAAATGGAGTGTTGGTTGTTCAATGAAAGACAATCAACACTCCTCTTCTGCTGGCAAGGTGGTGCAAGAACGTCGGTTCGTCGTTGGTGGAGGGGTGGCAAAAAATAGACGTCGCCCGTATGCGATAACATAATATGGTAATGAAAATCAGGCAAAGACAGGCAGGGTAAATGGGAAATTTCTTATCTCGGATGCGTCGTCACTCTAGTTAGAATCGGTAACTGGGAATTCAAACTGTGAAGTGTGTTGCACTTTTGTTGAGAGGATGTAAAGGCATTTCATCGATAAACCCCTTCCCAATAAATGTGACGTGATTCAAACCTAAGCAGAATTTCAGTCAACAAAATCATATGCTTGTGTATATGTGAAATGCAAGTCATTGATATGTAGACACAAAAAACATACAAAAAAGCTATCTATAAATTACCTTACATTAGTCATGGTTATGCACATAATTCGGTAAACAGCAATATCTTATTTGGTGATTTGCCAATACTAAAACCCTTAATTACTATTAATTATTATGTTGAAAACTCTCAAGATTTTATTATTTAATATTAATGCAGTTGGGTGTCATTATGAGTAATAAGAAAACAGGAAATGAAAATGATACACACGCCGGTGAGCTCAGTTTGAAACATCTTCGTCCTGTATCTTTCGACAGCGACACAGCAGCTGACGCACATACCATTTTGCACAAAGTGTCTCTCACGGACCATGAAACGAATAAGTTCGATGCGGAATGCTGCAAGAAAGTGGCTGATAAGTTAAAACGCCTATACGAATCACGGGGACTGATTGATGGGGATCTTACTGAGCACCACAAAGAAATGGTAAACTTTTCACCTGAAGTTGAGCTACAACGATACTTATCGGGTCAGCCTAACCAAAACCAACTGCCCAGCGAAAATGGTCACTCAGACCACCAGCATTTAGTTCAAATCCCACATTACTCACTTGAAACACCGGATGAGCGCATTCTCGCGATTGTTGCAGAAGGAAAATATCTAGAAAACAAAATGAAAGAGCTTGGCGCTAAAGGTGGTGGGATCAATACCATGAAACGCTCAATTAAGTGTTTGATGCCCGACTGGGTACTGAAGCATTTTGACGTGATCACTCCTACTCATTACAAAGCGCTCCATGTTCATAATTACACGGTCAGTCGAGACGAAGCAGAAGCTTTTTTGGAAGCCTGCTCTAAGGTGAGAATGGGGTTCTTTTGTATAGCGGAGAAACCGAGCTTTAAATAGGCAGCGGTACGAACAGATATTTTCTATTTCTGTCACTCCAATTTCTGTGGAATGACTTCCCACCCTCTCGATTCTTAACTCTCGGGGTGGGTAGACTCACTCAGGTCATACTCAAAATTTAATGCCGATTCATGAAGGATACTGGCCGTTGTCTCTGCACGAATTTCGGCCATAAATAAAGATACTTTGTGGGCGATTTCTACTTTATTCACTGCATTAAACATCCTTGACGTTCTCTTTCGTTTGGACGACCACTTCCCATGTTCATTATATGAAAATTCGGTCCAAGATAAGTCAAAGGCATCGTAGGTTTTTCCTCTAGAATGGAGCCTAGATTCTCTTACCGACACTTGGCACCCATATTTAAGTTTCTGTACCCATTGTGGGTTCGAATGTATCAATAAAGCGCGTCTGTCGCCGTAGATGCGAGCCAATAACGCTTTCACCTGTTGCTGTGCAGCCCTTTCGGGGTTTTTATATCGGGAACTGGAAAAGTACTCTTTTAGAAGTGGCTTATCAGACCAAACAGTCGGGATCTGGATATAATAAGATCCCGCCCGTTTACTACATGGAATTACATAGCTGTTCATTGATTTATAGTGTCCATCCTTGGTCTAATACCAGTCGAATCATGGTGACACGACTTTGCCAGTATTTAGTTATACAATTTTTCAAATTGAGCCACATCGAAGAAGATACTTTGATATGACTTCCACTTTGCATCAACGCCCTCTTGCCATGGAAAGCGGCCATTGGGATCGGGTAAAACCAGTTGAAACATCGGAATTTGCTTGTCATTCATACCCAGTGTGGTTTCAGCGACAGTGAACGTCCCATCGAGCATACAGTCCTGAGACACTTTAACCAACGCAACCGGCACATTGAATACCTCTTCAACATAAGTGATAGGCTCATCTAATTCAATCACACGTTCTTTGAGGTGTTTAGCAAAATGATTACCAAAGAAGTGCATTTGATCTGGACTTAAACCCGTGAGGGCGATCTCGAACTGATTATCCGTGCTGACGGATAGACCAACAGAATACACATAATCATTACCCTTTGGGCTGGCAGTCATAATGAACGTGGCCTCACCTCGATCTAACGACTTAGAAATTGAATCAACAACTTTAAAACGTTCCATAATTACCTCTCTCATTGTGTGGATGGGAGTATTATGTAAGTCCTTTTGCCCGTATCCCCCCGATGTATGAATCGTCCAAGCATTCAAAAGGGTTCATGGATTAAACGGGGGGTAACCGTAGTTGGTTTGAGGTTTAATTTCATGAAACGAAATCGGTTTGTTTCATCATCACACTGAAAAACGGAAGTAAGGTTGGGATTACCAAAATCCGCCCTGTCTCTTTTATGAGAATGAGTCCAAATTATACCTTATTTTCTTGATGGAAGCTGTCTTGCTTGGTAAACAGATATTAATGCATATGAGTGCTATGACACAAAACACTTAAAATGGCGTTAGGAAATGGAGTACACGACTTAGAGAAACTCTCGGGTGAACTATAACGGTCGCTATATTGTTACCTTTATTCAAAAATTTATACTAAGTCTTCAAATTCTTTCCGTTAATTGACATTTTGAACCAAACTCATCTGCATACTGTTTTACATGGACGGAAGTTCAATATCATTAGTAAAGCAAACGACTTTACAATGAATGCTATAATCACATAACAAAAAATAGATATAACACTCACAACCATTCAAAGCTTGAATGAAAGATGGGTAAAGCCTTTTGTATAAGGCACTGAACAAAGAAAAAAGCTAACCACGTCAAACGTTGCAAACAAGTTGATATATCCGATTAAAAGTAAAGGGGTGTAAGTCTCAACATTTCCTAAACATTTATAGCCATACGTAAGTCTGGTTTAACAAAAAGATAAGAAGACTAAGTTAATATTATGCAACTACATCATACGCACGAGCTAAACACCACATCGAATCCATTTGAAACGTTTGATGAAAATATCATTATGTTTTTGGAACATTACCAGATCCGAGACTTCAGTTTCGAATCCCTTACTGCCTTTTTAAAAGCAGAATACTGCGCAGCTAAAAAAACCGCTTCATTAAACCTCTCCTATCAGGAGTGGGCCGTGAAGAACGATGAGTATGTATCCACTGTCTCATCCTACTTCATATACAAAAACTGGTTAGTCCAATATGCACCAGAAGATTCGAGTTCAATCGTTACACTTCATTGACTGAACGCGTAAAGCCCAATCATCGATTACAATGATTGGGCTTTATATTTGTCTATCCCGCCACTCTTTCTATTCAATTGCGCCAGGTATTATCCTGTGCGATTCGGTGACTCCAAGTAAAATTGAACCTTACTTGTGTTTCTAGAAATGACATCGATCTGCTGTATGGACACGCTATCAGGAAGTGCAGGCTTACCACCAGCCTGTTCGAGATATTGTAGTTTTAGAAGTAACTGAATGAAGAACGCTTTGCACAGCAACCCAGAAATATCTTCGACACAAACAGACAAGTGCGCCAATGGGCTTGGCTTATCGAGGTTATTAAAGTATTCATTCTCAATGAAAGACAAGGTGATGGCACCAGAGCCAACACAAGGCTCATAAAGGGAAATTGACTCTCCATCCGTCTTCACACTACCGCGATTCAAACCGGCCATCAGTTTTGCTAACTCTATCGGCGTTGGAAAAAAGTCATTACTTTTCGCCAAGCTAGAGTACTTCGACAGCAAATCCCCTAATACATCCGTTTCTCCGCCTTCAACGGCCAATGTCGTGATCAAGTGAGTCATCAACTGACAATCCTTCTCGACATCCGGTGCTTTTAATTGCCCCATCACCACCTCGCTTGGTGGGTACATGTTCGTGTGCAAGAAACACCAATGGTCAATGAACATGTCGAGAAAGGAATGCGTCCCAAATTGATATCGCATCCCTTCAATGACCTTGTGAAGTTGGTTCTTAAGTGGTGTGCTCATGCGATTCTCTCCCAATGCTTCATCGTATTGGGATCAACGCAAAGCGCCCTTTCTAGCCATTCTCCTAGCGTGTCATCGCAATAGAACCGATAACTGAAAGCACAAGACTGCTGCTCTAAGTTGCCACGGATGTCAGTAAAACCTTCACTCGATACCGCTACCTTGAGATGTCGGGAGTCTTCAGAGAAAGTCAGCTGGTACTTCTGCATATACGACAACAGGGCAAACGGATCATCGAACTTACCATGTAGCGCGAAGAACCTCCCTTGAGTCTGTACCAACTGTTGAGTCATACGCTTCACACACTCAAGGTTATCGATAGGTACAACACGACCACTGTCCAACGACACATTGTGATTGATGACAAACCGAGGTGGCTTGTCATCGATGATCATGTAAATGGCACGACTTCGATAGCTCTGTTTCGAAAATGTGGTACGTAATACCCCATGATGCGTGCTGCTAAACAAAATAATGCTCATATGTCACCTCAGTATTAGTCGAGCTCGTATCCGTATTCGTCGAGACACAGACCACCAGCGTCATTGAGCCTCACTGAAACACCTTCAATACCCGTGTTATATACAGGGGTCGCCTCTGAACTCCCGTTCGCTATTGCCTCATCAATGAAGGCTTTAAGTTCCCCTAGCGTTAATAAGTCTTGGGTCTGTGGTGCTGTGTCGATGTCTTGCATTGGAATTGTGTCTGTCATGATCGTCACCTTAGTGGTATTAGTTAGTAGTTGGGTTGTGTGCATAGGTGGAAAGAAACCATTAGGCTGTACACCAATGGTTAAGCGAATTGGCAGTTACCATTCGAATGTTTCAAACAAAGGGATTTGATTTGCGTCTCGGTCGAATTCAATTAAGCCGATGCGGTTGCCGGTTGCCCAAGCCATGATTTGATTGAAGGCGTCACTCATCCCGTCGATATTATTGAGCGTTCGAGCTTCGGTGTTCATTACGACATCGGGGTCAGCGGCTTGCAGCTTAATGAAGTAACCATACTCACGCTCTAAAACGTGTGCGTTAACGGGGCCATCTTGTTGACTCAATAAGCTCAAGCGTTCAGAGTCTTCTTGGGTGAGATGGCAGGTAGACAAAGCCAGTGATAAGTAGAGCTCCATACTGCTTGTTTCAGTGAACTTTTGAATATCGCTTTGGATAGAGTTAATCATCGTCAATCTCCAAGTTATGTTTGGTACATAAGTTATGGCCAATCATAAAATGTGATGACAGCGGCTCCCCCCGATCTGGATGAGCGTGCAACCCTGACAATAGATAGAGTGCCAAACGGGGGGCTGAGTTTTACACGGCGGCTTTAATGACGATCGTAATAGACATACACAACACAATCGGAGGTCAATATGAGTGATAAACACCCAGTGATGTACGCACATTTAAAAGAGAGACGCTTGATGCCTGACTTATATTCGGGGCTACATGTCGACACTGAGGTTGTTGTGTTTTGTATTTAGATTATGGTCACTAACCGGACGACTCGTTGGTTATCAACAGTACCGACCGTTTGCCCCAAAACACACAGCACCCGATCACCGTAAGCAAGCACGATATTTCACATATGTGTCGAAAGAACATATGGCCACCAGCCTTGCTGCATTTGGCGTCGAGCAACTGGATCTGAAACAACGAGTGCTGTTTCTCGCAGAAGGCATCTTCGATGTTGTGCCTTTACATCGACTTGGCGTAAATGCATTGGCCGTTCTAGGAAATAATCCGAAGCACCTGAAAGAGTGGCTAAACACACTGCCTTTCCATGTCGTTGCATTATGTGATGGTGATGAGGCAGGCCAAACACTGGCTCGGTTCGCGCACCAAACCGTATCCTTGCCATCAGGCAAAGATCCTGGGGACATGTCCGACGAATGGTTTAAAAGTATGTTATCCGACTTTGGGTATCGTTTTTGAACGCCTTGCGTTGTGAGCACAGCGAATAAAGTATTTAAAGTGTGGGTCGCACTTATCGCGTTTGCGGTCCCACTTTAAATATTGCTTTTTGTTCCATGTCTTGACGCACTAGGACTGCGTTCAGAGTTTTCAATTAGCCTGCTCCCGCTTAGACCGCGAATAACAGCCTACGGCCATAGCGAGTAGACAGTACGGCTTTAAGAGTGAGTACTCATCATGAATTGTGCTCATGCTGAACCCTTCCCTTCCCTTCCCTCCCCCCTAAAATGATTCGACTCATCGGTTGATGCTCCCTGTGCAACGAAACGGGGGGATAGCCGAAGATTGGGCGCTAAATTGTTCATTCAACTGCTGACCTTTTCTCAGCAACAGCCAATTAAACAATGCCCACTTGGAGGTAAGCCATGGGAACCCTAATGAACAAAAACCAAGTAACAAAAAGTATGGGGAAAGCCTTTGGCTTATTAGCTGGCGAAGTCGCACTGGATTCTTTCGCTGGTGGCGGTGGTGCCAGTACAGGTATCGAGCAAGTTTTAGGGTGCTCTGTAGACATCGCGATCAATCATAATTTAGATGCCATCGAGATGCACAAGATGAACCACCCCAATGCACAGCATTACTGTGAGGACATTTGGGATGTGGACCCAGAAGAAGCCTTGCTTCGTAGTGGCGGAAATTCGATTGGATTAGCTTGGTGGTCACCCGACTGTACCCATTTTTCCATTGCAAAAGGAGGTACGCCCGTCAATCAAGCAATTCGTGGGTTAGCTTGGGTTGTCATCAAATGGGCGCTTCGTGTTCCAATCCGCGTTAACTTTCTTGAGAACGTTAAGGAATTCCGTACATGGGGTCCCTTATTGCAAGACGACAACGGCGACTGGCGACCAGACCCTGACCGTAAGGGAGAGACATTCGAAGATTTCATCAAAGCCCTCACTGTCGGATTATCTCCTCGTGACCCTTCATGGAGAGAGTGCGTACAGGCATGCGGGATTCAATACAACATCAAACAGAAACTTAAACTCTTCAAAGGGCTTAAGTACGACGTAGATTTCCGCGAACTCGTGGCAAGTGACTATGGCGCACCAACAATTAGAAAGCGTTTGTTTATGGTCATGAGAAATGACGGACAACCGATTGAATGGCCAGAAGTCACTCACGGTGATCCAGCAATCAATAAACAATTAGCCCCACAAAAGGTTGCTGCCGACGTGATTGATTGGACTATCCCTGTAAAATCCATATTCAATCGTAAAAAGCCATTGGTAGAGAAAACCATGGCTCGAATCGCGAAGGGCTTACAAAAATTCGTTTTTGATTCTGATGCGCCTTATATCGTCGAACACAAAAACCAACGACCATTCATTACCGAACACGCCAATGCGAGCAGTCAACGCAATATGCCAATCGATGAGCCATTAAGAACCATTTGCGCTCAGGTCAAAGGGGGTCATTTTGCAGTCGTTTCAGCCGATTTAGAGCAAGCTTATCCCAACGAGCAGAACAGTGACTCGACATCGGTTAAGGACAATAAACAAGAGCTGTTAGCATTCATGGCCAAGCACTTTACGGGCTGTGCTGGCGCGAGTATCGATGATCCTCTAGCGACCATTACAGGCGTCGACCACAACGCACTGGTCACAGCGAACGTCGAAAAATCCATCATTCCTACGTATGAAGAGTGGATTCAGTCAACGGAGAAGTGGGGAGGAACACGCGCTGAATATGATCGCCTTTTTGGTGAAGACGTGGACACAGTTACTACCAGTCACGTTATTAAGATGAGAGGCACCAACCTTGGGCATACCGTGAGTGAACCGGCTCATACAGTGAGCGCAGGTGGCAATCATTTAGGGATCGTCAACAGCTTTCTCATTAAGTATTTCGGTTCGAATTTCGGCACTGACATCAATACGCCAGTTCACACGTTAACCACCAAAGAGCGATTTGGGCTTGTTGTCGTTCAGGGCGAAGTCATGGTTAAGATGCACGGTGCTATCTATCGAGTGCTCGATATCGGCATGAGAATGCTAGAGCCTCATGAACTCTTCTTAGCTCAAGGCTTCCCAAAAAACTATCAATTTCAATTTGACCAAAATGGAAAGAAAATCAGCAAAGCCAAACAGGTTGCACGCTGTGGTAATTCTGTTTGTCCACCAGTAGCAAAAGCATTGGTTTCAGCCAACATCAAGCACATCCCGTTGAACTACGCTTTACCACTAGCCGCGTAGGAATTACGACACCAATACCCATACACTAGCGGCCAAGAGGGTCGCTAGTACCCAAACACAAGAACGTCACATCTCCACCAATGAAACTTGGGGTTAGCATGGCAACACAACTCAAAGGCGAAATCAAAATCTCGACAAGTGCAATGTCCGTTACAGCGGTGCCTGTTCACTACAACGGCAACAAATTTCTCGGGCTCATTGACCAAGACGGAGAAGTCATAGGCATGCTGTTCAATGACCGACCGTATAAGCCAGTCAACCCATACAGTGATTCCCACAACAAACCACGTATCGGTGAGCTCTACATCGGTTATGCCGCCAAGCAGCGTTTCGATGGCTCCTACGACGTCCTATCCGAACCCAAGCCTGTTTCAACATCCTGGGAGGACATCGAAGATGCACAAGTCACCGAACTTTAATGCAAATAAATACCGGAATCTCTGCGGTTAATTGAAATTGTGTCGAGCCTTAATTGTTATAAGTGGATATCACCTCAATTGGAGAGAGCATAATGCTAAAGAAAATCACGTTTCTTACCCTTAAATCAGTCCTCGCAATATTGGTAACGATAGTCATCGTAGCATTCGGTCAAATAGGTCAACTCATGGCGAGTAAAAACCACCTTGAGATGTCAGTCATTGAAAATTGGGTTACCGCTCACCCAGCTGATATCGTGCTGGTGGCTGAGTATCGAGAGAATTGCTTAAATCATGGCAAACAGGTTACCAGAGATAATCTCGAACAATCCTTAGCAGAGGCCAAACTAGAAGATGTCCTTGTCACCAAAGAGCGCTGTGCTAAATCGATGGGCCTAGAAGAGCTGCATAACAACATTGAAGTCGCCTTCCAACAAATCGAGTCGTATGCTTGGCCATTGTCATTGCTGGACGACTCACTAACAAACTAACGATGAGGAACCTGCGATGTTGCATACACAAATGAGCCCCACTACGGCACAACTAAAACGTATTATGAAAAAAGCCGAACAAGACAAGGCGTATCGATTAAAAACGGCAGCGTTTAAAGAGTGGCAGCACAAACTCCACCCAAATGATCAACTCCCCCGAGGTGCCTTCTTTAAAAACAAACGTGCGGGAAAGCCCATCGTTATCATGGACGAATGTCATATGTACTTCAAAAGACCAGCACGTCCATTCCCTCATGACCCAACAGCCGCTCTCAACTTCACAGACCAAACACAGAACGCTTTAGCCTAAGCCGCATTGGGAACACGAGTGCGAATACAATTCAGAAGATAGGAGATAGGTATGACAATTTCACATGGAGCAATGCAAGAGGCGTTGGATGCACAAGTTGAGTTCACAGCAGAACAAACAGGTGTCAGTGCGTTTTGGATAGAGATGGGGATGGTACTAATACCATTACTGATAATGCCTTGATTGTGGTTACGTCCTATTCGTTGTTATCCAAGCTGTCATCGAAAGAAGATGTGTTGTCATCGAAGGACAGTGAAGGAAAGTAATCGAGCGGAAGTAGAGGGAAAATACGATGAAAAAGCTAATTGCATCAGCACTTTTAATAATGTCGGCATCGAACGTGGTAGCTACTGAAGAAAAAGAACCCTATCCCGCTGCTGAACTAAAAAAGGTAGTGCAAAAGTTCGATGTGGCTCAGTTTGGTCAGCAAGTCGCGGTTATGGCACTGAGTTACGTCAAAGATATTCGAGAGGTAGATGGTCAGAAAGTGGTCGATGTGGTTGTAGTGGACAAGCTTTGCCATGTAACGGTTATTGAGCATGACAACGGGTTACAAGCTGAACAAGTCGCTTGTGATGCAGGAAATTATTTCGACAATCGATCCAAGTAGGGAAAAGAAATCGAACGGAAATGGCAGGTCAAAATATGCACAGTTTATGCAATTGGATTTCTTAGGCACCGATTTGGTTAAAAAATACACGGGGGTTATACCCCCAAATCCTCTGAATGACAATCAAGCAAGTGAATATAGCTGCATAATAATTCACACTAAAAGGCCCTGACATCCACTATCAACCTAGAAAATAATGTCGATACTCCGTCGAGCGTCTGAACCACATCATCTCTACGCCAACAAAGCGATTCAGTTCACCATAAGTCTGTTTCATTTCACTCATCAAAACTGATGTTATTTCAAAGAGTTTGTAATAGATAAATTCATACTTTCGCTCGTTAAGTTTGGCCAATACTTGATAGGTAGGGTCTACATAGTCGCCATTAGCCAGTTTGAGCCAGCAGTGTTCTACCGGTAGCCAAGTGCCGCTACAATTGACCATCGCAACCCCGTAAACCACACTGTCTGCATTCAGTAAATTCAAAGCCAGAGCGCTGTTGTCATAACAAAACTTCGGAATTGTTATTTCCTCTATGACGGCCAATTTATCATCAGGAAGGTCAGTCACCGTGACCCCCTGCATATGCTCGGGATTAACAAAGATCATTTTCCCCATTTCGGGACTCGCTTGAATACTCATACTATGCCCACCACGGTTTTGTGCAGGCCCAAACAATGGTCGCTCCCGCTTCATATTTGCATTGCTCTGCAAAGTCATGAGCCTCTTCTGAATTGCCAAAGCTTTCATCGGTATCAATACCGAACTCATCTGCCGCATGACCGTTCAGTCTTACGCCGAAGCCTGTGAACTGATTCGCTTTATCAAGGACTTCATAAATCGTTGCTGTGTTTTCTTCTGTATTCGTTGCTGTATTGATAGACATAGTAAGAACCTGTTTTTTGTTGAGGACAGGTTCATTATGCGCAGTCCAAAATGCGTTCCCCCCAGAACCAGGTGATGGTCAATGATTTAGGGTTTCTGAGGCATTTACGGGGGGAAGTGGGGGGAAGAGCCTTGCCTGCCCATGACTGCACGCAGGGGTTAGAATATGTAGTGTTCTCTCACACAGACAATATCATTTCAGTTTCAGTCCATGACATCACAAGACGCACACATCACTGAAAGCCGTTGCAGGGCTCTTTGAACGTGGACCATAGACATCAGTGACCTTTACCTAGCAAGTCATGATCTTGTAGTGTCCCATTGTCCCTCTTAGAAATTCTTTTGATACCCTCTTAATGTGCTCGATATCTGAGTCGTTGAGCTCAGGGTAGTAGTTGACAACCAAGGCACGCACCGCCGCATCACGACTGACATGTATACCCAAATCTCTTTCAATGACATTAACAAACTCAACGTTGCCTGAACCGCAATTACCTTGATCACGCTTCCGGCACGTCTTGAAAATAGCCCACTCTTTCTTGCTCATCGTAAAGCCCTTTTATTCTGGATGCGCTCTCAATTAACGCGACGCGACCTTGACCACCAAATCAATGAATGGGGGTTAACGTCATACTGAAATCAGATGCCACCCATTGCTTGAAGTCACCGGAATGAACAACAAGTTGTAGCTTATAGCCAGTACAATTGAGCTCTTTTTTAGCAAGCCTCACTAGAGCTAGACCTGTTTTGTCCGTTTTAAATTCAACTGTCTTTGATGTGAATGCCGAGTGCAGTTCCGCTTTAAATGTTTGCATGAAATATCTCACTCTGTTCGTTAGATATCTCCAGTATCCACCCCCTTACTTCCTTCTCCCCCCATTTGGGGTTTGGCGTTATATATGCCCTACACACATTGATCGAAAGGGGGGAAAAATAGTGTGCAGCCATAGAATGAAAGTTCAGGTACATAAACCGTCATTCAAGAACAAGGAGCAGAGCATGAGCCAAACCATTACCGTGTACTCATCGAGCTACCATCATGGAAGCAAGTCTGATGGCGTATCGAGCGACGATCTGGAACCGTACATCTCCAACAATTACGCCGACGCTTTGGGTTACATATTCGATTACGTGAAACAGCGTATCATCCATTCTTGCCCAGACCTCTTTGTTGAAGAGCAGCTTGAACGTCCGTCGATGAACTGCGATGAGCTAAAAGTAGTGCTCGACGAAGCGAGCCAAGATCAGCAGGAGAACTATTGTGATTGGTATTTTGAAATGGAGAATGAAAGCCTGACCACGGCTTCGTATTGCATCAAAGAGCATTCTATTACGTTGTCGTGATGACGGATGGGGGAGTCCACCAGCAAATACGTATTGAACCAATGTCAGTCTTAGACGGTGAGCCCCCTTTCCCTTTATTGATGATGATGGAAAGATCAGCTTAAAATATTTTCTATCGAGATTCGCCCTCAAAAAATGAGCCTATCCATTTCGTCCTTAACAGAATTAAACTAAACCATCGTAAATGTATGAAGCATGGGTGTGTCCAACGATAAAAAAGAAGTCGATGTTCAACTCATCCCTAGCCAACATCTCCTCGGTGACAATCAGGCAAGGAACACGAGAGCTATTGCATAGGATGTGTCCTACCTCAAGTTTGTCTTTTTCTGCCTTAACTGCATTAGGATATACCGTTTTGACATCAGCTTCAGCTCGCTGCTGGTCTGTTAAGTGACGTACTACAGATGATTTTTTCATAGTAATTTCCTGATATTAAACTTCGCTAATCCAAGGTAATCGACGTGACTACCCACATCGACTGCCTTCATTCCTGCTTAAAGTGTTACAAGGAATCGTCTTGTACGACCGTTCCAATTGTCTGCTCCGTTGTCAGGTTCACCAAACGCATATCACAGACTCGCGCCACATTTTTAACCAAACATGCCACCTCATCGTCCGGTCCTGCGTCATAGTCGTCTGAAAACATCGATATGGTTTCCGTCAATGATTCAAAGGTACTGTAAGTCTTAAATACCGGCTGACCTTCACTAAACTCGTTGTAGCCATGAGTCGTGATGACATCCAAAAGAAAGGGCTTCCCATTTGTCGGTGCGACCTCTACTGCACCAAAATTAAGGATACCATCGAAGTCATGACCTTTAAGGGTAATAACCAAGGCTAACTGAGCGATTAGATTTTCATTACGTTCTTGTTGACTAGGTACTGTTGATATCGCTGCTGTATCGGTCTGATTCGTTTGAGGTGCTGCAATTACTTGTTCCATGTTCAATCCCTTGTGTTATTCACTTAGTTGCTTGGAATGAGTCTATACCTGCCGCTCTGAATGGACAAAAAAAGACGGGGGGAGGTGAATTAAAATGGGGGGAGTCCAATGACATATGCCTGTGCTTTCGATGCGACTGCCTAAGTCCTTGAATGTAAGCCACCAGCAAACATCAGTAGTTACTGAATGGCTAACACATAGTTTGGCAAACAGTTAACACGTAGAGCACGATAGATCGGCGTGTTGTTTTCAGATGAGCTGAATTTCGCCGTTTCAATGCAATAAAAGTGGGGAGCTTGTGATTGATAGGGACAATAGCCTACATATGACGCAGCGTTTGTTTCAAAAGGCTCAAAATCAATTAGCGTACCTCGGATGACGGCATGCACCAATTTTGATTGCTCTCGTTTAACCCTTGCTTGCCCCTTCTCGCTTACGACAAACTCACAGTCAATCAATGACACTGAGGAAGAGTAGCCAATCACCTTTCCATAAGACTCTTTCTCTCGTGACCGAATAGAATACACACGCGTCGTATCGGTGGAGCGATGTAAGTTCAGATATACATCAACTTTCATGTCATGATCTCCAAGGTCTTAAGAGAAAGAATCGAACAAGGTGTCACTTAGCAATAACGAGCTTCATGAGCAGCTTTGAGTTTTTCCATCAATGACGACAAAACAGCGGCTTCCGTTTCAGGCAGGGAATCACGAGCGAATGCTTCTAAGAACTCGAAATCCAGCGCTTCATACGTAGCATCGAACTGACATACCTCATTCGGAGCTTCAACTGCTGTTCTGTGCATGTCATCCAATAGTTTGCAATGGTCTAGGTATTGCTCGGTCGTTCCATCAAGCAACTGGTTGGTTTCAAGCCAATGAAGGAGCCTATTCCATGCCATGTCTTCGTCCGTGGCATAAACAAGGTATGATTCTGGTTCGAAACCTTCTGCGTGAGTAACGACTAAGTACGGTTGTTTCATGTCTATCTCCAATTTAAAACGTTAGGGACTGGGTGCTGCCCACGCCCCGTTCCTATATGGAATCCACGTATTTACAAAGTGATTTTGGTAATAAAAGTTAAGATGCGG
>NZ_JBFSTC010000083.1:0-25532 GCF_041466605.1 Vibrio sp. 10N.247.310.17
TTCTTCTTGAAGATAAAAGCGGCTTTCCCCGGAAAGCCGCGATGAACCTTTTTTAAGGTGATGCTTGCAGGATAAGTCAGCATAACTCGAACCAAACATCAAAGACTTACAATACTATTTGCAGTATAAATTCGCATAACATTGCATCGAAAGTCTGCAGATTTGAACAACGACTAAGATTCAACGTAGTAAATTTACTACGCTCCAATTCATCCTCTAGCAGACATAATCGACATGTGTGTAACAAATTTTTGGACAAAAGTGTGTTATCGAATTTTCTAAAATAGCTTTTAGCGGATTAATAGAAGTATGGAAAACAACCTCTTTTGAGTGGTCAATTCTCATTCTTCACTACATACTTTTGACGCCACCAATCTGCGTAGCTTTGCAAGCCTAGATAGATTTGTTGTGTACAGTCAGCCAACACATCTAGGTCTTTCAACTGATAAGTATAAATCTCTGCAAGCTCCTTGTGTTTAGCTGTCCCTTTATTCCATGCATCACTCAAGCTCATATCGTCGATAGAAAAAAGTTCAGTTCCAGTTAGTACGATAACAGTCGCACGTTGTACCCCAGTTCTTCTTTCTATTTCTCGCCCCCAAAGTGCTAGCCTTTTTAATCGAGTGGCTTCTTTAATCGATAACTTGCTCTTTAATGTAGAAAACACCAAGATCGCCCCGGGATGCCTTACCGCCAGCTCTTTCATAGCCTGAACATCCTTAGTTGTGAAAGCTTCTTTAGCAAAACTTTTAGCTTCTCCAAATATGAGCTTTGCGTGCGAGTTAGTATCGAATGCGGAAGTTTGTTGAACCCAAACGATATAGTCTGCTTCTATTTTTTTTCTATCTGAGTAAGTGAGCTCTCGACCAGATGTCCAAGACATCTTAGAAAAGCTGATATCACCAATAACTTCTGAAAAGAAGCGCAGGCTTAGCGCTGCTGAATAACCACCTTTAGCATAATTCGGCAATGCAAATGGACCAATAAGTCGATAAGCCCATGCCAATTTATTCTTTGTATCAAGCTTAGGGAACTCAAAACTCTTCATGCAAAGATTACATTGAAGAAAGTAATCTAGCTTACGCAGATCAAACCAGTTAGGGTGCCCACAATGCGTACACTTAACCTCTGCACCTATTTCGACAGCGCCGCAGTCTACGAGTTTTTGAAAGCTATTATTTGCTCTACGCTGATTTCCAGAGACGATACTCATCTTGTTTTTAAATGCGTTTACATTCTCTGTCTTCGAAGCCGGTTTCATAGCTATTTTGTTTAGCTCTTCTACGACCTTTTTGTTTGCAAGCGCTCTTACTCCCCAAAATCCCCCCATTGTATCTATAATTTGGTGGGTAGATCTTCCGGCATCAGATTGCACACTTGAAATGTCTAAAGTTCTTAACCATTTGGAAATTGCATCAGAGCATGAGTCTATTTCTAAGTAGTTTTTCCCCATTGAACTTCTAGGAATTAGCACAAGGCCTTCGGTTGTAGCAAGCACTATGTCCCCCCCCATATACGGAGATGGAAATTTGGGGTTGCGAAAGTCTATAGGAAATACAGTATTAACTGCTTCTTTGCCCCAGTTCCTAATCTGAACTATGTTAGCCCATTTTTGCCCCCCTCCATGCCTATCGACAAAGTCAGGCAGCAAGGCATCTGTCTTCGTTATCTTCTCGGATTCAGAAATTAACTGTTCACTATCCCTTTCTTTTACAACAAGAACAGGCTTTTGTTCTCTAACCACTCCTTTATATTGCTTGGCGTCAAATGATGGATACCAGTGCTGAATACAATTGGCTTCTTTTTTATCTACACTAATATATGCTCTAATAAGCCTTCTGCTTCATCTTGATTGATACTTCTAGCAAACATCACTGTGGGGCGAATCATTACACCATACCTGTTTCCGGGAAGAGGCCGATAGTTACGTAATATGAACTGCTTACAAAAATCACTTAGCTTTTCAATCCATTGCTTAGGCACCGGAACAATGTTATTCGGATATACCGCTCTTAAGTTCCAATAGTCCAGTAAATCATATGGTTTGGTAAAATCGAATACGAAGATGGCAGGATCTTTGTGGTGATTGGGGTAGCAATTGATTTGCGCATTAGCGATATCTAAAGGAGAAAGAGTCCCTTTGTTAAAATAAGTTTTTAATACTTCGGCATCTAAATCCAACTCTTGTGGAGATAAGATATCTTTAAAAACTTTCTCGTAATAACTGTAATTGTCCCTAGAAGTGAAGCCACCAAATAAACAGCTAGCCATCATATCTAAAGCGACTGAGTCACCTTTTATTAACGCAATATCACGAGGTATTCTATGATGATATTTGTACTCAGTGTCGTATAGGTGTTGATAAAGGTCGTATACATCTTGACCAAAACTTTTCCAGCCTTGTTGTCCATCTTGATCTATCAATAATTGTTCAAGGCTTATAATTCTGTCTTCTTTGTAGCCAGACTTTGCTGCTAGACCTTCTTCACATTCAACTAATACATCTGGTTCAAAAAAGTCCAGATACCTATTGAGTGACTCACGTGGCTTTTCTTTCCTAGAGGCACCATCAGACCACCATTTAGGTGTTCTGCTAAATACAGGAATTATTGGGTTATACATCCCGCCCCATAAGCAGGTGTTTACTTTGAATATCTCAGCAATACTTTTACCGTCATTTGGTCTCACTAGAAAACCAAATCGAATTGGGCGTAGTTTAGTTTTTATGTTTATAGTTTTCATATTTACCCCTGCGATAATCGGCCTCTATCAGTCGTACATTTCAAAACAAACATGTAATAACAATAAGTTAACACCTATTTATTGAGTAAAAACAGTAATCAAAAGACACTCTGTAGCATAAGAAAAAGTAGGTCAATTGATGCTTAGGTGGAATGTGAATTCAACCAGACATAACTCAGAAAGGGGCAGAAATAATTCACGAAACAGGTTGTTTCGCAATTGTGCAAGGACCTCTTGCACAATTGAGTCCGAGAGTTTGTCCAACAGCCTGTTGGGCAATTGGGAAACAGCTTGTTTCACAAATAAATCTCATGATGGTCTCTTGCGTTCTAAACACGCCTTGGGGCACTTTCAAGCTAGAAAGTGCCACGGGTAAAAATTCAACCAATGAATACATCTGGACAAAGGTGAGTAAGCAAAGGTCTATCTTACTTAAATGGGAAGTGCTCTTCTTCATACGCTTCAACCCAAGTTACTAGCTTTTCAAGCTCGTTACCTTCGGGTGTTCCGGGGGAAGCCACATCAAACAAGAATTCAATTCTCTTCAAAGCAGCTTTATAGTCGCGTCCTGACTGTTTTTGTCTCAACTCAGTCGATGAAACGGTTGCAAGTTCATCAACATGGGAGGTATTAAGTGTAGCCCCCTCTAGCAGCTCTTTTTCTGATGATTTTTTCTTGCTCATAAGTCGCTTCTCGATTCAAAAAATAGCATTAAATCACTTATAACATAATGAGGATTAACCGTAATGTAGAACGTATTTGGAAACCCATCATGGAGTGTAAATTAGCTAGTTATCCTCCTCGTAAAGCAAGATTCAAATTAGCTTTCACCTCATATCGCAACCTGCGCAACGCAACTTGCGATGTCGCTATTCATATAAGAATACGGGGAGGTAAAGAGAATAATTAGCCTCCAAAAATAACCTGTAAATCAAACGTCTGCATGATACACAAGTGCTGAAGGCGAACCGGCATGGTTCTCACTAACTTTAAAATAAAAAAACCATCAAGCCTAAACATGATGGTTTTGATTATTAACTGCTTGTTCAGCAGGAAGGTTGCTTTCTTCCTGGCCTATTCTTAGCTGCCTATGCGGCAGGACACAGCTTGCCCTCTAATGGATCGCCTTTGGTCACTTTCTTAGCTGCCTATACGGCAGGACACTATTGAATATAGCCCCTAACCTTCTGATTCTGTGTGCTTAAAGTCACAAAACCCCAAAATACCCTTTTTCTTCTTACATCTGTAACTCCTTGTTTTTAAATCTCTAAAAAAGAGCTTTCAAAAAAGGTCAAAAACATAAATCAGGTACTGTTCCTCTGCTTTCTTGATTGGTTGCTAAACCATAGCTGCTAAAGTTTGCTGCAACGCGCTCACTAACAAGCTCCTTTTGTACAAACAAAATATAATCTTCCCCAGATGAAGCGCTGGAGATTGGTATTCGATGAAAACTATCGATGACCCGCTCTTCATTAGAGACTGGTAATGATGATTCAACACCAGATAATTCGGCTCTAGCCATGCTACGTTTGATTCGGCGTTTCTTAGAACCCAAAAAGTTTTTTCCAATCGTTTGGTTACGGACAAACCTCACCTCTACCGCAGTGTCTGGCACCTCACAAACACTAGATACCTCAAATAAACCCTCATTTATCATCAAAGAAAAATAAGGCTGAAAAGAGAGCCCAATCATCGCCTCTTTATCTTCAGCAACAAAGGCAATGGTTTGGCCAACTGTAGATTCATTCCAATCAGGAAAGATCACGCCAATCCTATTCATTGCTTGTTGGTTATTGACCATAAACAGGTGCATTTGGGATATACACCGCCCTGCCAATAGTTCATGGTCAGCTTGTACAGGCATGTAACGTATTAAGAAGTAGTAACGCTTAGTCATAGATCTCCCTTACTTAGCCTTCGTTTTAGACTTTGAACTTGAGCAATTAAAGAGGCCGCCTTTGATCAGGACAGACACAATAAAGTGCACGTCATTTTGGATGGTCTGAGAAGCTGCCATACTTTCAATCCAGTTCTCTGTATTTCTGAGCAGTTGATAGAAGTCGTTTCCATGCGCTGAGTGTCGCCTTGCTATAACGTATTCTCGGTCTGCCCCATATTCGTTCACTCTTAAGGGCTTATCTGCGTCTTCATGCCACCAATCGTCAATCGATTGCAACGCGGCTCCAACTTTTTGACCATGAAAAGCAACGGTTTCCTTTCCGTTTAATAGTTCGACAGTAGCTAACTGCTTAGTCGGAACACCATCTTCTCGGCTATCTAAAAACTCTTGGCTTGGGTAAACCTCATCTCCCCAACCAACTCCAATTTTAGCTTTGACATCCATATAGAAATATTCGGTCGGATCGGAAAGGGCTCGCATCAAATAGGTTGTGAGCTTTTCTAGGCATTCTGCTGAAGCCTCATCCCAATGACCATACCAAGAAAGCTTTGTTGCGTTTTCTACAATCAGGGTTTGTGAATCACTGGTGGTCACTTCTATCAACAGCTTTCGACACTCTCTGTTACGCCAAAGCCAACTGCCAAGCAGGATATTTTTCGCGTATCGATGAGCGAGCTCCTGATACCCATTGAGCTCTTTATAAGTGTTAGCCAGTAACGAAAGTTTACTGCGCACTTCATCGTCACTACAGAGATCAGGGGTTAGAGAATTTGCTCGAATTCGAAGGGGGAATGCACAGTAGATATCATCGACACCCGGCTTTACGTAACACTCTTCAATGAACTGAGGATTGGAGTAAGCTAAGTCTTGTGGAGCAACATTCTTTTTTACAAACTTGCCCCCTTTATAGGCTTCTGCATAACCCCCTTTTGGTGCGCGCAACCTAGTTCTATCAACTTCAAGGGGACACATCTCACCACTTTTAGAAAGATGGTAGAAATATGCTTTGCCAGCAGAGAGTGATCGAACGTAATTCAGCTGAGTGCAAAGTTCCATAAGCAATTAATCCCTATAATTTTTTATAAGAATAGTTTCGCTACTGCATTCTATCGACCAAAAGGCGTGGTTTAAAAAGTGATCTCTTCCACTAAAACGTACTTCTATGGGGTTAACTCGCTGAGCAAGTCCTATCGCATTCTCTGCATAAGCGTGACAACTGGTGATTGAGTTGCCCCGTTTAGTTGGATGCTCTAACAAATGGTAGCCGATGGAAACTGGCAAATTATCAGCGTCTTTAGTAATAAAACGCTCTAGCTCATCAAAATCACTCGGCTGGTTTTCACTTGGATATAACCATCGCCCGTATGCTGGTAACCCTTTTATGACATGGAAAAGCTCACTCTTGCTGGTAAATGTCCTTAGCCACTCAATCTGCGTCGATAGCTGTGGTTGGTATAATGCCCCTCCGGCGAAAGCAACGGGAAGGGCCGTTTTAAGCGCGGACTTAAAATCTGAAATTCGGCTGTCGCTATAGACTCTGATAACTAAGTCTATTTCTAGGCCCGCCAGTCGTTCACTACGAATAGTTGGTCGCTTCGCGTTAGAAACCGTTCGTGCTTTGGCGACTGAGTTGGGTTCGGTAAGCTTCGCTGTCGGTTGAATCTTCTCGCTTCGAACATAAAAAGAGAAACTCGAAAACTCAAACGGGGAATCACAATTAACTAGCTTATTAAACTCTCTTTGGTAATGGTGCATGAACCCCCAAATAGCCGTCAAAGAAGGAGCACCACACAGATATGGGCTACTCATCGCTACAGCATCTTGCACTCTCATTGATGACAAATAGATATACTGCTCACCCGTTACCTTATCTTCATTGCCATTTGGTTTACTAAGTTGTTCAAGTACCCATACAATTTGGGCTTTGGCGACCTGCATAAGCTTAGGGTGATAGGCAAACTTGGCGGCAAACTTATTATTTTGAAACGTGAGATGCAAGCGACGGTTAAATTCACTAGCTAAAGAGCCTAGACCCGATTCTGGTAGCACCAAAAAGGCTTGAGCTAAAGTGTCATCATGTTCCAATTGCTGTTGATTGGGGTCAGTATCAACGATATCTCTTAACTCAATTAAAGGAAGCATCCACAAGGCTATCTGCTTTCGCAATATCTTACTTCTAACCTTACGAGCACTCTCCCTTTGCTTCTGTGTTTTCGATGGCTCTGATCCAATTAAATGATTTAACACCTGACAAATTTTGGCGTTAGTTACCTGATAGTCATCAAAGTAGTGGCCACTCTTTTTGCGACTTTCAGGTAACGTCCCACCCTGTGCTGGTTTAACGTCTAGCGGATAGTTTAGGACTTTCATATGCCCACCTAAACTGCCACACAGATTCCCGATACTTGCCGAGTTTGGCAATGACGAAGACACAAAGCTGAGCTTACTTTCCTGACTTCGCGATCTCACTTCTAGCTCACTTTGAATAGCATGACTGACCACTGGTGTGACTGAAACATAATCATCCCCCCATGGAAACCGAAGTTGCTTGCTGTAAGTGCTGACACTATCGGGAAAACTATTTTCAGGAAGTTGTTCTTCAATTGTATGTTTTAAGCGAGCAAGTGAATTAGCACCTAAACCAAATTCTTTGAGCAGCTCAACCCAAACGGGGGTTTCTTGCTGAACAAGTGAAAGAAGACTCACAGACTGTGATTGCCAGCGGAAAGGATTCAATAACCACAATGTATGGCGATACACCGCGGAGTTATGCCCCCACCCCAAGCTTTGCTCTAATACTGAGCTTGAGATAAACGCCTCGGTTGTAGCAAGAGGTTGTGCAATTATCCGCTGATCTTTAACTCGGCAGTCTGGAAACTTGAGATTATGAGTGTGGAACCATTTGATTTCATCAAGGGACGCCTTTAGGTTCTCAGCCGCTTTTAAATGCCTTTTAGCTCGGACAACATCCAACCAATCCAAGCACCTATCTGATTGATGGCTTGAACTGAGATTGAGCAAGATCGTCAACGCTTCTTTTTCACACCCTTCAACACAGACATCTTCCGTATAGGGCATGAACATCTTCTTTAGCGTAATCTGCTTTACTGCTTCGTCTTCGATTGCCAATAAGTCACTTAATTTCGTCATAATTACCACTCAGGTAGATACACGCTTAAACCATCACTTTCAGAGCTCATTCGAGTCAGCTTTGTTTCGATGACACTTCTTAAAGTAAACGCCGATTCATGGCTCGCTATCTTTGTATGCATTCTCGGCCTAATAACGGCTTTGATCTCACCAAACTCATACAACCGATATACCTCATCTGTGGTGCAAGAAAGCAATGTAGAAGCTTCTAAGGGACTGAGCAGTACATCACCGATATTTCCTTTCGCGCTTGAAGGCACTGTTGCCATAAGCTGTGTAAAGTAAGCTGACACCTGTGCAAGCACTATATTGTGACTCAACTGCCGACTGGGTAACTGACGGCAATCTTTAAGCAGAGCACCAAAAGCTTCATTGAAAAACATCTTCTTCCAATCTTTTACTCGCACAAGTTCTGCCTTCTCTTTCAAGGCATCTAGGTCTTGCCACAATGCTGTTGGCCAAGCGCCACAATATTCAATGAATGATTCGAAACTGAGGTCATCGATATCACCATAGCGATTTACATACCAAAGTAAAAAACCATAGCGCTCAGATAACGTCATTTCACCCCTCAGTAATCCCAAGGGTTTTGAATCATTTCCTGACAACCATCGAGCGACCAAGGTCTCACCCTCTGGAGCGTCATCTACTGGCGAGTTTCGGAGTTCATAACCGCATTCACATTGGCCAATACTCTCGGTACTTTGGTATTCAAGTCTCGATTTACACTCAGGGCAGTGATGAACCAGTTTACAGCCATGGTGTTCACAAGCTTGGTGAGAGATAAATTGCCACTGCTGGCGAATGTAGGGGGCTTCGTTAATACACAGAGGACAAATAGGCGTGAAGCGTTTGCGAAGAAAAGCATAAGGGTAGTCAACACCAAACCTATGAACAGCTTTGTATTGCGGAGAGAATTGAGCTTTTGAATGTGATAGCGCTAGGCGCAGTACACCAAAGTTATTGAGCTTTAACTCGTTCTCAAGGTGGATAAGAACCCGCACTCGCATTTGGCTTGTGGTTTGAGCGTGGTAGATATTGACTCGATTTAGCTCTAAGGGGAAAGCACCAGCCATCGCCTCATGCTGATCCATGGTGTCGAACCAGATATCTTCGGCGAAATGAGAAAATCGCTCGTAACCTTGCTCTTGCGATAAACGCAACAAGAAGCTTTCGAGCGATTCGTCAGGGTAAAGTTGAATGTCCGTTTTCACATGCCACCACTAAAACTTAGAATCTCTAAGTTTTAGTATTGGCGTTAATCCCAATAATTCAAATTCTATAGAGTCAAATTGTGACTAGAAAGCAATTCCAGGATTACCGCCTTGGCATTTAGGGCACTTTCTCTGGAATACTTGGCCGCTACCTAATCATTTAACTAATGTGGCATTATGCCTTTCGGTCACCCACTGAGCCATACCGTTCGAGTGCAATAGACCATGGCAAAGGATCGATAACCAATTGTTTTTGGTACCAGTCAAGTCATCGTTTCTTTCTAAGCAATCTTCTATGCCTTCTATCGTTCTTTCCTCCGTTATTGCTCTTCTTTTCGGTAAAGTCTGAATCACATTTGAAGGCCGTTCGTTTAGTTTCCCTAGTTGGCCTTTAAGCCATTTTTTGATTCCAGACTTAATCACAATATTATTAGTATGATATTTTATTGAGGCTATCTCCGGATGAGCAGGGTCAACATATATGACTCCTATATCAAACCATCGGTAGTTGCTTCGGGGAGTAATTTGGCAGCTGAGTAATCTTTCAGACATGAAATCGTCAAAATATGGATGTAAAACTCTTGCTTGAGTGGCTACATTACCTTTCAAGGCAGTCCCGCGCTTTAAATTACAGTCACAAGCTGCTACCAAATTCTTAGAGAAAATTGCCCATACTTGGTAGTCAGACTTCGGAAGAATATGGTCACGAGTAAACGGCTTAAAACCCCCACACATTGGGCAAACGTCAGGAGAGGAATCCTTTATCCGATCTAAGTAATTGATAGCTGTGGGTGGTGATGAATAATGACTAAGCAACCCTGATTTTAATTTAGCATCTATTTCAGGGGTAGTAATTAACCAAGGGTTACCGCGATGAATCTCATAATCATTGTATGCCTGAATCAAGACTTGTTTTTGGATCCTCAATTCAGGATAACTTGTTTTATCAAGGCTATCATTCTCAGCTAAAGCATCTAAGCAACCGAGGTCATCAACTCTAATTGGAGTTAGTTTTTTCATGACTTAGTCTCGAACATAGATTTCAAATCCATTAAAGCACTTAATGATAATTCTTCACTTAACTCTTTTTCAACAGAATTAAATGTTTTATCTTTCAACTTTCTGAAGATCTTATCCGTCAAACGATTTTCAACATCTTCGTTAAAAACGAACTGAGATATAGATTCAATATCAGCACCAAAAGTTCTTAATCTAGGTATAGATATATCTATTACATCAGAATTATTTCCATCACTGGAAAAAATATGAACTTGTTTACGGCCAACTTCTCTCACAAAGTAAGGTGAGTGAGTTGCTATAACAGCAAAAGATCCTGTGTGTTCTAACAGATAGTCTAATAATTCAACAAACTCGCCGATGAAATTCGGGTGCATATGAGTTTCAGGCTCATCTAAAACAATGAGCGTCCCATTCTCAATATATAAACAACATTGTAAAGCAAATTTAACGAAAGTTAGTTGACCGCTACTTAACGGAAAATAGTTATCATCCACCTTGATTACAGGCTGTTTGCAACTCTTAACTAACTCCGCAATTTTCAAACCCTGTTCAGTAAAACCATCTACAAAGTTTAATTTCTCTAAAGGAATATAATCGTTATCATTTACCTTTAAATATAAAGAGCTAATATCCATAGCTTTTGATAGAGAATTTTTAAATATATCAATACGATAGTTCTCTTTGATATAACTATCACTTCTCAATAGTTGTTCAAACAAGTCCCCGATGGTTCTGTTGTTAGCACCAGATGAACGGTTTAAGTCAATCTTTCGATAAAACAACTTTTGACTATTTGCATATTCGCCTGGAAAAGTCGAGCTTGCTTCCCCTGGACTTACAAGAGCTAGCAGTCGGTTTATCATCGGTTGAGCTAAAGTATGATCGTTTATAAAAATTGCTGTCGTATCTGGCTCGGACCTTTTTAAAAGTGCACGGCACAATTTGTTTAAGCTTTGGCTTTTTCCAAGCCCATTTTGACCAATCAATACACTGATACGACTTGGTATCAGTGACTTACTATCAAAATTCAGGTTAATTTTATGGTTGTTTGTAAAACCATTTAGTTTAAATTCCAAACTAATTGAGTTTGAAATTGCTGAGTAATTTTCAAACTCAATTCCTTTGATTATTGAATCTGCATTATGAAAAGCAAAAAAAGACTCAGAGTTACGCATAAAAGCACGACTAAACACATTGGATTCAATGATTTTTTCGTAAAGACCTTTAGAATAAGAAAAGTTATCAGTAATCAATATGTTATTTAATGAACTCAGCAACAATTCAGTACTTTTCACCCCCATATTTAGAACTAGTTTTCTATACTCTTGTAGGTTTGGAAAGTGCGTAAAGAATATAAAATCATCGCCATAGCTTTGTTGCTTTAACGCTTTATTAATATTTCCTAGCAGTTTTGCATGCTCTTTTCCAATATCCTCCAAATCAACTTTTGGTAAAAAACCAATTAATAGTTCACCTTCTAAAAAAGTCTGATTATCAAATAGGCAGAGCTCGTACGTCGCATTGATATTGTAACCAAAATCATTCCAATCCCCAGATTGCTTGATCACAACCTGGCCAGCAAGAGGTGTGGGTGGAGTGTCATTACTTTCACAAAATACAACATCAAATCTTGTAAGAATCATTAATTATACCGCCTGTTCAACAATAGCGTCAGTGAGATGCAGTTGTGTAGTTTGAGAATCTTTTAAGCAAGCTTTGAGTTGCTCACAAATAATAATTAAGTCTTCAACCTTCTTAGCCACTCTTTTGCGCTCTTCCCGGGGCGGCAACGGTAGAAGCATTTCACCAACATCGCTCAACCGGAAGCTATTCTTGATTCCTCGCTGTGGAGCATCGAACTGATACTTAGCCAAAGGCGATCTCATAAAATCCGGAAAATATTTATCCTGGCATTCAAACATAAACCTAAGAAGGCAAGTATGTTGATTGATATAAGCTTCACCAAAATCTTCTGGTATCAATCCCAAATTCCCAACATCACCAGTAATTGAAATAAGTAAATCATGTGCTTCCAGCTTGGTGCGTGAACCTTCTCCTCCTTCTGGAGGCTGAACATATCTCAAATTATCTAACCGAAGCTGATAGTTTCCGCGAGATAAGTTACCCATAGTTACGAATAATGCTCCAGAGTCAGAGTAATACTTAGCCCAATCGCGTGAGCCTGATGTAGTGAATTGGGCTACATCTTGTACTCGACACCACTCCCATCCATTCGGCAGTTCAAACGGCTTTTCATCATCAGCAATCGGCGGCAGAGCTTTTTGCTTTTTGATTTTCTTATCTTTGATTAACTGTACTTTTTCTTCAGCAATACGCTCAAGTAGCTTTGCAGCAGGTTCATCGTTTGGGTCTTGCGGGACAAGCTTACCCATTACCGCCAGTTGCAGGATGGTTTGTTTTAGCTGGTCGATGCTCGCTTCGGTGGTGAACAAGGTATCGAAGTGCTCGCTGATTCGTGCCCAATTTTGCATTAGCTCATCGGCATTCGCAGAATTGGTTAGCGTGTCTAACAGCGTTATCACCAATACCTGATGCGCTTCAATGCTGGCTTCGGTTTGTTGCTCTAGTTGGTCGCAAAGTGTCATGAGTTCATCGACTTTGGCGACGATGCGGTGTTGCTCATTGATTGGTGGCAATGGATGCATTACTTTTTCCATACGTTCTTTAGTCATATGGATCATTGCAATACCATTACCGCTTGCTTTTATCCTTTCAGATATAGCTTGCAAAAATAATTTTGAAAACTCTTTATCTAAAGATGTCTCTCGAAAAATATCCATTTTCCAAATATGGTAGTGATAGATAACTTTTCCACCATCCCAAATGAATGGCCCAAATGATGCCGACCATGCGTAGATAAGATCACCATTATCGATATATTTATCTGCTTCAAGTTGCAAGTCTGAGTAATACCAGTCATTTGACGTAAATAGGTTCCCAACTCTTAAAATTGGTGTCCCCTCTGACAACATTTCTGTTTTTTTGTAAGCTCGACCATTAATTACGTGAATCAAATCTTCTAATCGCGAGACACCCCAACTAGCAGGGTAATCATAAAAATGTTCTTCTTTAATCGTCTTTTTTGAACGAGACTTCTTAATAAGACCTTGCTTGAGCAAGGCTTCCTTTTCTTCTAGAGACTCCAAAAGTAAGCCTGAAGCAGGCTCATCATTTGGGTCTTGTGGCACTAACTTACCACGCACTGCCAATTCCAAGATCAGCTCACGCAGTTTCTTCACGCCATAAAGCTCGCGCTTTTTGCTGCTGCCACGACCAGAGGATGACTTAGCTTTAACGGTTGAAGTCCAAATGTCGATATTGTCGGTGATCAACTGATTCATAGAGGTCTGTTCTACACTCATTATTTACTCTCACCTACAATCGGGCCCACAGACGAATTCAGGGCTTCACCTAGAATGCCTTTAAGTTGATTACGAAGCTGAGAGATCTCTTGCTGCTGCTGTTGGTAGCTCTCTAATAGCTCGTTTGGATCGTGACTAATCACTTCACCTTGATACGGGTTTTTAATATCTAGGTTGAAGTTGCGCTCAATAATGTCGGCGATTGGCACTTTCCAAGCGTGGTTGTTCTCTACGCGGCTAGCAAAACCATCATCTTCATTACCCCACCAATCGATCTCTTGTTGGAACTCTTCAAACTTCATTGGTTTGGTTTTGCTGTAGTTCTTCACGCCTTCTGGGTATGGGTGCTCGTAGAACCATACGTCTTTAGTTGGCTTGCCTTTGGTGAAGAACAGAATGTTAGTTTTGATGCCTGTGTATGGGTTAAATACCCCATTAGGTAAACGCACGATGGTGTGCAGGTTACATTCTTCGGTTAGCATCTTTTTAATTTTGGTTTTAACACCTTCACCAAACAATGTGCCGTCAGGCAGTACTACGCCTGCGCGGCCGCCGTTCTTGGTATCAGAGCCTTCATCAAGCACTTCAATAATAAGCTGTAAGAACAGATCAGCAGTTTCACGAGTTTGCATTTCCGCAGGGAAGTTCTTTTCAATGCCGTCTTCTTCTGTGCCGCCAAACGGAGGGTTGGTCGCAATCACATTGATGTTGCTGTCCCAATTTGAAAGCGGCTTGTTCAGCGTATTGCCGTGTTTGATTTGTACTGGTACTTCAATGCCGTGCAGCATCATGTTGGTGATGCACAGTAGGTGTGGCAGTTGTTTCTTTTCAACACCGTGGATCTGCTTTTGCAGTGTTTGGTGATCCGCTGCAGTCTTCACGTAGTTGTCTTTCACATGGTCAAACGAACACGCTAGGAAGCCGCCCGTACCCGTTGCTGGGTCCATAATCGCTTCGCCCAGTTTTGGGTCTAAACGATTAACGATGAAGCGTGTAACAGCACGAGGCGTGTAGAACTCACCCGCGTTACCTGCACTTTGTAGATCTTTTAAGATCTGCTCGTAGATATCACCAAATAGGTGGCGCTCTGAAGAGTCAGTAAAATCAATTTCATTCAGCTTGTTGATCACTTGGCGCAGCAACGTACCGTTTTTCATGTAGTTAAACGCATCGCTAAAGGCTTCTTTCACCACAAAGCCTCGCGGGTTTAGATCAACAGGTGCAGTTAAGTTTTTCAGTTTGTAGAACAAGTCATCGTTTACGAACTCAAGCAGCGCTTCACCGGTAATGCCTTCGGCATCTTGCGCCCAATTACGCCATAGATATTGTTCTGGGATTGGTGATTTGTAATCGTCCAGTTCTAGTTCTAACTCTTCTTCTTGAGCGTCAAATACTTTAAGAAAAAGTAACCAAGACATTTGACCAAGGCGCTGTGCATCACCGTCGACACCCGCATCTTTACGCATGATGTCTTGAATGGATTTGATAACTGAACTGATAGACATGTTTTTCTACTTTTAAACAACTGAAATTTGTGGCGAATTATAGCAGAACTAGGTCAAAAAAAATGAAGTTAGTTCTATGAAACCATAGATATAAGATTCATTAATCTATAGCCTGAACTTATAAAATCATAATCATAAATACAGTTGGCTAGATAATGAAAATAGAATGCCCTCGTTGCCAGAAGGACAATGAGATTGAATTTGCAGAAAACATATCGTGTTCAGAGTGTGAGAAGAGTTTTAAAGGGTTTAAGTTCAGCAAGCGAAAGCTCGTTTCTGCTAGCTCCGCTTTACTGGTTGGAGCCCTAGGGGGTTACGCTGTTGAAAGTGGGTTAGACAAAGAAAGGTATCCTCTCGAAGTGGAATACGCGATTGTCGATACTTGCGTGAATTCTAGCAAAAACATGGTGTCCGTAAGTTGGTATGAAAGTAAACGGGAAACTTGTTTATGCGCATTAGAAAAAACAGAAAATGATGTGGCCTATTCAGACTACAAATCAGATCAAGCTATATTTCTTCGCACATTCAAGCAACACGCCAACAGATGCTCATAAAAGGAGAGGCAGCATTATGCTACCCCTCCTTTAATTATTAGCGCTTAGGTGTGTTTCCGCGACCACCGCCCGATGGTTTGCCCGTCGTGCTTGGGTAATTTGGATTCGGCTTAGCGCCACCTTTAGGTGTACTTGAAGCTGGTTTATTCATGATGAACTCCTATTTCCCTTGTTTTTGATTGTGAGCAGCTGCGCGTTGAGCTCGGCCAGCAAAATCGCCTTTAGGAACTTGCCCACCGTTTTGTTTTGCGGCATTGCCTTGAATGCGAGCAGCGGCTTCTGGTGTCATTGGTGCTTTTGATTTAGTCATGATTTTATCCTTAAAAATATCGTTATTAATGTGTCTTCGCTAAGACCAGGTAATATTAACTAAGGGGTTGGGGAACTATGGGGACAACTACAAAACAAAAGCAAAAACAGATTCAAAATACTTTAGACGCATTAGGTTGGAGCCATCATCGGTTTGCTGATGTACTCTATGAAGAGCTCAATGATAACGACGATTTTAAAGAAACAGACAAAGAGAATATCCGTAAGCTTGGTCAAAACATCAAAAAGCAGCTAAAGCGTGATTCGACGCCCGAAGAGCGCCTTAATAAGTATTTACAAGTACTGTTTGAACATCCTGACTACCAAGCCCTTAACTTAGGCAATATTTTACCTAGATATATTGATCACAACTGCATAAGCGGAATGTTAGCCGATCAGCTTGCACTACTATCATCTGAACTGGATCTCTTCGATGAAGACAAAAAAGGTCGCTAATTTAGCGGCCTTAAAAATGTTCGTAACTACGCGGTGTGAATATTGTTAAGCAGATTGATAGATAGCAGCTTCGAGTTCATTAACCGCTTCTAAATATTGCGGTTTGCCACCAAAGCCTTTCTTAATGATTTCTAACGGTCTGCCCATTTCATCGAAAGGTTTCACTTTAAGAACATGAATGTTTTCGATCTCTTGCACACCTTCATCGGCATACTTATCAAGGAGGTTGTTCAGAACCTGCTGCGCGGTATCGCCATATTTAGTGAAGTAGTTGCGCTTCTTCACGCTATCGGCACGTTCTTTACGAGTTAAAGGCTCCCTTCCAAAAACGACTACTCCAACAATATCTACAAAATCAATATCTTTACCAATCTCCAAAGCTAACTCTTCCCATAACACTCCTTTAAAAGACAACTCATCAATAAAAGAAGATTTATGATTATAACTGTTCCAGATATCGAGAAAAGCACCCCATGAATCAGCCTGCTCAAGAACAATAGATCTCGTCACAAACAAAACATTTTCAAAAGTATATTTACTTTCTATTGATTCAGACATCTCCACACAAGAAACTGCATTTGGGGAGCAATGAGTTGATTCTATTTCTTGCATTGAACGACGTTGAGGCCGCTTCAATTGAGCAATCTTTGCTTCAAGCGACTTGTCTTTATTTTCCATAGTTATCTATTATTTCAATGGTAATGGGTTTTCTTGGTGAGGATGAGTCGAGGTCAGCGAATAGATAAATCCCGCCAGCTAAAACAAATGGGACTATCGCTATAGGCAACCGTTTCATCACCTTATTCATAGCTTGATACCTGCGATCATTTTTTCGCATATTATTATCAACACATTCCCCTACCTCTTCAATAAGGAACTCTAAGTATGCATCAGGGTTACCATCCAAAATTTCAGCGGAAACCATATCTTTGTAGTACTGTTCCAATTCAGAAGGTGGCGGCAACCGTTCATATGTATCTCCCCAATACGCTTTATATAAAAACCATGCGATATATAAAAATGTAAGACAAGAAAAAGCAGATGATATGAAAAAAACAATCGGGAGTAACATATATTCATGCTCTAGTTGAAAGCTTTTGAGCATATAAAGCATTACCCCTGACGCAGAAATAAATGACAAGAGCCGAATTTGAACTACCCCCGAAACCTCGCTCTTTCTTGCGAGTTCCAAATCATACTGCTGCATATAAAAATCAAATCGTTCTCTAATTTCCAAAATGTTAATATAACCTATTCTTATTTTTTGACATTACGTACCTATAACACCCTAAATTCATTAGAGTATTAGCCAAATCTATATATTTCGTTCTCTAATTCACTAACCGCTTCTAAATATTGCGGTTTGCCACCAAAGCCTTTCTTAATGATTTCTAACGGTCTGCCCATTTCATCGAAAGGTTTCACTTTAAGAACGTGGATGTTTTCGATTTCTTGCACTCCCTCATCAGCATACTTGTCGAGAAGGTTGTTCAGAACCTGCTGCGCGGTATCGCCATATTTAGTGAAGTAGTTACGCTTTTTCACGTTATCGGCGCGCTCTTTACGAGTTAAAGCGGGCTGATCGTAAACGACATGGCAAATCATATCGAATGGGTCCATGTCTTTACCCACTTCGTCTTCTAGCGCTTCCCATAGAATACCGGCTTCGGCTAGCTCATCGATAATGGCTTGCTTGCGGTCAGACTCGTTCCAACGCTTGGTGAACTCATCTAAAGAAGAGAACTGTTTCACCATGGTTTTACGGGTGTAGTCTTTAAATGACTCGGTCACAAGCTTACCGTCTGAATCGTAATATTGAACACGTTCAGCAAGCGCTTTTACTGGAACTCCATTCACATGGAATTTGCGAACTCGATTATCATCATCCCAATCGTCTGCACCGCCTGTACTTTCAGGGGAGTTTCCAAAACCTTCACCATAGGTAGCCTCTGGTTCTTGAATTGAATCAGGATCAATGTCTTCATCACCGAATGGGTTATCAACATCGACATCATCAACGCCGTCGATGATGTCATCTAAATCTTCTTCATCTTCGAACTGCTCTGGAGTCGTGACCTTCACGCGTTCTGGAGTTCCGTCGAAGCGTTCATCAGCAAACAGTTCTGTCGCTTTTTTGAAATCCAAGATAGTGAACCAAAGCTTGCCATAGCGATCATCAATACGAGTACCACGACCAATGATTTGCTTAAACTTGGTCATCGATTGAATACCTTGATCAAGCACTACTAGCTTACAGGTTTTTGCATCAACTCCCGTCGTCATTAGCTCTGAAGTCGTGGCAATAACAGGGTACTTTTTCTTAGGATTGATGAAATTGTCTAGCTGATCTTTACCAATGTCATCATCACCCGTGATCTTCATTACGTATTTATCGTTCTTCTTAACTTGCTCAGGGTTCAAGTTTACCAATGCACGGCGCATGCGATCTGCATGGTCGATGTCGTTACAGAACACGATGGTTTTGGCCATTGGGTCGGTGCGTTTCAGATAGTTGGTGATGGTTTGTGCGACAAGCTCTGTACGCTCATCAATAACCATAGTGCGATCAAAATCTTTTTGGTTGTAGATTCGATCTTCAATCACTTCGCCATTTTTGTCAGTTTGCCCTTTGGTTGGTCGCCAACCTTGGACATCCACATCAATATCGACACGAACTACCTTATAAGGGGCTAAGAAGCCATCCTCAATACCTTCTTTAAGAGAGTAGGTATAAATTGGATCGCCAAAGTACTCGATGTTAGATACTTCATCGGTCTCTTTTGGTGTTGCCGTTAAACCGACTTGAGTCGCACTGCTAAAGTATTCAAGAATTTCACGCCAAGCGCTGTCTTCTGAAGCACTACCACGGTGGCACTCGTCAATGATGATTAAGTCAAAGAAGTTAGGGTCGACTTGCTTGTAGGCTTTTTGTTCTTCTTCTGGCCCCGTAAGCGCTTGATAAAGGGCTAGATGAACCTCAAAAGCAGGATCGACTTTGCGACCTGTAATTTTTGTCATTGCCGTGCCAAACGGTTGAAAGTCATTAGTCTTGGTTTGATCGACAAGAATATTTCTATCCGCTAGGAACAGAATTCGCTTCTTGGCTTTGGCTTTCCAAAGTCGCCAGATAATTTGAAATGCGGTGTAGGTTTTACCTGTACCCGTCGCCATGACTAGTAAGGCTCTGTCTTGGCCAGCAGCAACGGCCTCTACTGTCTTGTTGATAGCTTGAAGCTGGTAGTAACGCGGTGATTTACCGCTGCCATCATCATGGTAATCTTGGGTGATAATTGGCAGATGTTCTTCTTTATACCCTTTCCAAGCACAGTACTTTTTCCACAGCTGCTGAGGGGTTGGGAAATCCTCTAAACGAATTTCCGTTTCAAGTTGAGTTGGGTTGGTTAAGTCTCGGAAAATAAAACCATCACCATTCGAGGCAAAAACGAATGGCACCTCTAGCAGGCCAGCATATACCATGCCTTGTTGCATGCCTTTGCCAACTTCATGCTTATTGGCTTTTGCCTCAATCACTGCAAGCGGCATACTAGGCTTATGATAAAGAACGATATCAGCTGATTTTACTTTCTGACGAGCAGCAGCTTGGCCACGAACGATCACCTTACCATCGCGCAGTTTCACTTCTTGGCGAATCTGAGTCATATCATCCCACCCTGCCTCTTTAATCGCAGGAAGTATGAATTTGGTAATGATGTCGGTTTCAGATAACTTAGCTTTATTAATGCTGCTGACCATTTGGATTACTCGTAGAGAGACTCAATAGCTAATCAGTATATCGTAAAGCCTATATAAATCCGAGTGCGCATTATTCACGGTGTGATTAAGTGAATTTTGCGATAACTCTTTGTTTAAAATCACCTAAACGTAGCTCATCATAACCCTCGAAATCAGAGTGAAAAGCGTTTTGAACCCCATCGACTTTTGACCAATTTAGTTGATTTGAGGACTTCCCTGATACCATAATCTTATCGTTCGACAAATCTGTAGGAGTAAAACTTTGCGCCTTCTCTGATTCATCAGTCTATTCATTCGATTTAATAAATAGACACGACTCTGGAATATCTTGCTCAATTCTTTCAGCAAACCCAATCAAACTTTCTTCGGCAAAGGTATACAACCACGCTTCTTGGTTGGGTGAGTCATTGACTCTTAAAATTCGCCCGAGTACTTGCCTGAAGTAGAGTTCCGTTTTTACCGAACTCATATGGCAGCAAACCTGAAGCCTTGGAATATCCGTTCCTTCACTTATCATCCCAACACTGACTATCCACTGAACCGTTGAGTGACGAAAGGACTCAATTTCATGTAACGGATTATCATGATGATAAGTCACTATGCATGCTGATTGATTAAAGTGCTCAACAAGTCGCTTTTGAATGTCTTTAGCGTGCTTAATAGAAGAGGCGACCACCAAGCCTCCAGCACTTGGGGACTCTTGCCTTATCTGCTCTAACTTTTGGCAACCGCTATTTAGTATGTAATTCATAGCGTCTTCGTTGTGAATGACGCTTTGGTAAGAGACATCGGATTGTTTAAGGCAATCAAGAATAGAGGCGAAGTGTTGATTGTCACTGCCAGCCTTAACGCTCAGGTGTTCATTATCGATTAAAACGATTTTAGGGCGGCGGCATACCTTATCTTCAACTGCCTGTTGCAAGCCGTATTGATAATCGCAAACAACCTTACCATCAGGGTCGGAATACTCAGCCATGACGATCGGTAGTCGGTCAGAACGCCAAGGCGTGCCCGACAGCGCCAGAGTGTAACGAGCAAAGCCTTGGATCTTAGAAACAATTTCTAGCCCCCATGAATTTGACCGCCCCTCATCATCAAATGAACAATGGTGGATCTCATCAAATACCACTAGTACTCGATATTTACTGACGGTGTTCCAAAAGTTCTCCCCTAAAAAACGGATCGATTGATAAGTATAAGACCCACCTAGAGAACCCAAGCCTCCATTAAAGGAACATTCGAGCTTCCATGAAAAGGTCTTTTGCATCCCTTCAGCAACAGTCAGAGAGGGCGAGAAGCACAGCACTAAGTCAATCATGCCTCTTTCAAATAACCGACTCGCCACCTCGGCGGCCATAACGGTTTTGCCCGCTCCAGGGGTCGCTTGGCAGAAGAAATGTGAATGCTTATTTGAAGTGAATTTCTCGATAGCTTGAGCTGCACACTCGGCTTGCCATGCTCTTAACATTGAGGAGCCTTACTTTGGGCGACTTGCATCCAGTTGGTTAGTGCATTAATTCTGCCTAATAGCTTGGCTGAGCGTTCTCTTGCTGCATTAAATAGCGGCTGCATATCTTGCTTGTTGTTTGGGAAACGCGTTAACAACGATTGGTATTCCTCAATCTCGCCTAGAGTAATCGCCAACTCGCCTTCATGCTGTTTCTTCTCTTGCTCTAGTGCATTTAGAGAGCACTCTGGAGTCTGAACAGCTATTGAATCGACCTTAGCTTTCTTATTTCTAGCCACTCTAGGCTCAATTGTGAGCGCTTTGAATTCGTTAGTTTGATGGTAGCGTTTGTCTCTACGAGCCCCAATGACAGAAAGCCAGCCTTTCTCCTCAAATGATAGAAGTTGTTTATAAACATACTTCCGCGCATCGTCCTTGCTCGGGAAGGCTGAAGCACTGTTTAGCAAAGCATCTCTAGCTTCTGTGACGGAGAAATTATCCATCCCTTTTTCAATCAATAGGTTAAACATGTGAGGGCTAATTCTGGTTACTTTCTTCATGTGACTCTTACAGGCAATAAAAACTTAGGATTGCTAAGTATACAAAAATCAGTAAAACTTAGACAATCTAAGTTATCTAAAGGTTGAAAAGAAATGTGTAAGTGCAAAAAGACAACCCCATCCCTGCGAGGCTCAAAGCTGCGCGTAAAAAAGCCAAGATCACCCAAAAAGATTTAGGGGTGAAAATCGGTATGGAGCAAAGTTCTGCTAGCGGTCGTATGAATCATTACGAAAAAGGCAGGCATGTACCTGATATTGGTACGCTTGAGCGCATGGCTGAAGAGTTAGATGTGCCACTAAACTACTTTTTCTGTAGGAGCGAATTGAGCGCTGAGTTAGCGTGCGCCATTGATAAGATGAGTGATGAAGAGAAGGCGGTGCTGTTGGAGAGCCTAAATAAATAACAATGTGCGTATCACTGAGCTTTTAAAGGTGTCTTACTCAGCAACATATGAACTGGTAATAAATCAGTAAATGACCGACCTATTAATCGGTCTTCTTTAAATTGAGCACCTTTGTTGTACGAAGTTTCTGTTTTCAGTTCTACTAGCTTGAGGTCTGTTAACTTACACTCGAAAGGATTCTGTTTCGCATAAGGGTATTTAGTGTCAAAACAAGCCGATAATAATGGCTTATCAATCGTATCCTTTGAAGATTGCAATGCGTTGAGTAACGCATCCGCAAGAAAGTGCTTCAGCACACGACATTCTCCACGACAGACTGAAAATAAAGGCAATAGAATTTCATCCCCAGTTAAGTTAGGGCGTTTTTCAAACCCCATTCTGCCTGCAAGTCCAGCAACAAAGCTTGCAAAATGCCGTTTCCCTTCTGCATCAGGAATATAACTTTTGTTATCGGTTTCGCTCTGCCTTGAAAGGTGAAAATAGCTTAAGTGTCGCTTCCAGCCTAAACGAGAGTTCCATTGGTCTTCTTCAGCAAGCATCGTTGCATAGGGCATTCCAACTAAAACAAACGACACCTGAGCTTCCTCACTGATCATTTTAAACGTATTCGCTATAGTCTGACGCTCATTCGCATCTTTGAACTCCATAAGCTCCTGAACTTCATTAATGATCACAAGCTTCACTTTTTTCTCAATTAAACTTTTGATGACTCTTTGCTCTAGCGCACCTTCGCTGTATGGTCTCCTGCGGCGACTAGAGGCTCGACTATCTAAGTCAATTAATAATCTTTCTAACGTATTTTGCTCACGAACTTTACTTGGAATGCGAGTTTTTAATACTGTCATTTCAGCCCAGCGACTCCCCTTAATAGCGAACCTTGCAACATAGTTATCAATCATCGCCGTCTTGCCAACACCGGTATCTCCCGTTAGCAATAATGACTCTTGCTCCCCTCCAAGAGAGTTGTTCAATACCATTCGATCAAAGACGTTATAAATTTCCGTCAACTGAGGGTATTCTAAGAAACACTCTCTAAAAGATGTATATTGCTCTATTTGAAGATCATTAAGTATGTTCACTAATACCCCTCTATATCGCTGAGGTCATCACTAGCTGTACCAATATCTATTACTTCTTTTGGTACTTCACTGATAGGTTTAGATGACGTAGTGACAATGGTACTAGGTCCTTCACTACCAACACCTCTTTGCTTTGCTATTTTTGAAGCATGAGTTGTTTTAGGAAGTGTCGATTTTTTGGACTTAGAACGACTCATACGTTCTATTGCATCATCCATAGCCCTGTCCAAATATAATGACGCATCGGCTAATGATTCGTCTTGCTCTCCCAAACGGACTTTCAACCTTCTTAAACTGTTAATTCGTTGATGTTCATATAAAGATCGGCCTTTTGTATAACCCGTATGATCGACTGCTGGGACTTTGATGTATTTTTTCTCTTCCTCAAGGTAAACGTAAATCGAGCTGATATCGTTTGGGTCTGTCTTAGTTTTCACATAAGCGCTTTTTCTTGCACGACTAGAATACTGCTTACCGTACTCTTCCAATTCATCAGACTGGTATCTAAGAGAATGCAATTCAATTGAGCCTCTTCTTATAGTCCGATGGTTTACAACTCCAAGCTCAATCTTTAATTGCTCTGCTTCAGGGCCTTCACAAAAGATTATCGTTCCTTGCGACTCTGTCCATTTCTGGTAAGGAACTCTCTTGTACCTCGTGTCCGCTTTTTTATGATAAACGTCAATAAGCCACTTATGTAACAGCTCGAGAAAATCAGACACATTAATGACAGCGTCTCGCTTCGGGTTGTAGTCTTTTAACTGAGTAGGGTTGGTGAAGGTTTTTCCTGGGAAACGGCTAAATAGTTTCTTGTAGAAGGTATCAAAAGACTTTTCAACACCCGCTTTTCGCCACGGTTTACCACGTTGATTATATTGAATATCTGTTACTAATGGCTTTAATGCTGACTCTAGGCTATCACTCCAAAACTCCGCACCGTTATCCACTATCAAATTTGTGATTTTTCCGTAACAAGGCCATTCAGATTTAATGCTTGGGTACTTTTCTTTAATCCAATCCTTCTTAAGAACTGAATTAAGAAAAGCTGCTCGTACTGTCTCGTAGCTAGGATCTCTATAATTAACAGAAAGACCAACGATGCAAGTGGAGTATCTATCATAAAGTATTGTTAAGTGTGGTCTGCCAAGAGGAAGCTCCAAATCATCATCAAGTAAAATCACAGGAGCTGTAGTGTGGTCTATTTCTACATATTCCATTGGCCGCGTTGCCGGAATGATTGACCCAACAGTCTTAAACTTATTATCAGCATATCGTTTTCCATAACGAGCTAAAGCAACTTCATAGGGAGGCAGTGCATTTACACGATTGTAAAATGTCCGTTGGGAAATTGGCGCTATTTTAACTTGGTCTAATTGTCGGTTTTCTTCAATAACTCGATATTTGTAGTACTCATAGGCGGTGTTGACCGATACTCGCTCTTTGGTCAGAAACTTGGTTTGAATCGCTTCTGTAACTAAATCAGATGAATCGTTCTTTAGTTTTCTGTTTCCTTTTTTGCTATGCCCAGGAATAAGAGACGCTAGATCTTTACCTGACTCGTAATAGAGCTTTTTCCAATCAGCTATCGTTCTGGATGACGGGACCGAAGTTTTCTTCAATAGGGCATACTCTTCCAAGAGCTTGTCTAGGTTTTTGGGCGTCCAACCTCCTTTTACGCGCCTTTCCAAATAACGAATTAGATCCAAACGAAACAATGCCGTCTCTTTGTTTGGCAAGTCACCAAATGCCAATTCAAGATTTTCGTCTTCTGCTAAAAATTCTGTCGAAAGCGTTTTATCATCAGCTACATCATTGTCGAAGCTATTAAATTCATCACTAAAACCAAAGAGATCATCACTCATTGGCTAGCACCAAACAGAATTTTCTAAATCAAATTTTTTCTGATTAAAGTCTGTTTGTATTTCACCTGAAGATAGCCAGCACAAAGCTGCTGTTAGTGTTTCATCTGGGGAGGTTTTAAGTTGGTGTGAAAGATGATGAAGCGGTGTTTTTCAAGGTAGTTGTCATCATTTGCTTGCTTATTAAGCAGCTTCTC
>NZ_JBFSTC010000084.1:0-25373 GCF_041466605.1 Vibrio sp. 10N.247.310.17
ATCTGTAGGATCGTTCAACTGATCAGGAAAATGCTTAAATGATCAGTGTTAGCTCAATGAGCGGCATTTTTATTATCTGTTGATCTCAGCTTAACCCAAAGGTTAAGCCTTGAGACGAGAAAGCTAGAAGACTAAGAGTTAGCCTCGACCACCTTTAATCGCTTTAATGATTTCAGTCGTAGAGCAACCATCTTCAAAGTTAAGTACTTTAACTTCACCGCCAGCCGCAATCACTTCTGCACCACCAGCAATCTCTTCAGGTTTGTAATCACCACCTTTCACAAGAATGCTTGGAAGAACTTCAGAGATCAAACGTTGCGGTGTATCTTCAGAAAACGGAACAACCCAATCAACCGCACCTAAACCAGCCAGTACCGCCATACGACGATCGGTTGGGTTCACAGGACGACCGGGGCCTTTTAAGCGTTTCACTGATTCATCCGTATTCACAGCAACGATCAAACGATCACCCAACTCAGCAGCATGGTTCATGTAAGAGACATGTCCCGCATGCAGAATATCAAAGCAGCCATTAGTCATAACGACTTTCTCGCCTTTCGCACGAGCACGTTTCACCGCTTCAACTAGGGCAGCTTCAGAGATCACACCGTAGTCAGTATCTTGGCTACCATGAATCGCTTCCGCTAACTCAATCGTAGACAACGTCGATGTACCTAGCTTGCCGACTACCACGCCAGCTGCAGCATTTGCTAATGCACACGCCTCATCAAGTGGCTTACCTGCAGCAACTGAAGCTGCTAATACTGAAATAACCGTATCACCAGCACCAGTAACGTCATACACTTCTTTCGCTTGGGTCGGTAAGTGGAATGGTTCTACGCCTTTGCGGAGCAATGTCATGCCATGCTCACTACGAGTCACTAACAAGGCTTCAAAATCAAACTCTTCGATTAACGCGAGCCCTTTTTCGATCATTTCATCTTCAGACTTAACCTTTCCGGCAACCAGCTCAAACTCCGCCATGTTTGGCGTAAGTAATGTCGCACCACGGTAGCGTTCAAAATCTGCACCTTTAGGATCGATAAACACCGGAACGTTCGCTGCGCGCGCTTTTTGAATAAAGCTCTGCACATGCTCCAAAGCACCTTTCGCATAATCAGATAAGATTACCGAGCGTACATTAGGCAGTGCTTGCTCCATGCGAGATAAAACAAGCTCAGGATCCGTGTTCTCAAATTTGTCTTCAAAATCAAGACGAATCAACTGCTGTCCACGGCTCATGACACGCAATTTTGTGATGGTCGGGTAATCGTCCAACTCAACAAAATCACACTTAACCTTTAATGCACCCAAGGTATTTTTCAACACCTCAGCTGGCTCATCTTTTCCAGTCAAACCAACGATATGAGCATGACCACCAAGAGAGGCAATATTCATTGCTACGTTGGCAGCACCACCAGGGCGCTCTTCGTTATTTTCTACTTTAACAACGGGCACAGGTGCTTCTGGTGAAATACGGCCAGTAGGGCCATACCAGTAACGGTCAAGCATTACATCACCGACAACAAGAACGCCTGATTGGCTGTAGTCAGGTAGAATTGGTTTCATTGTGGATCTCCAAAAATCGAATCTGGCTAGAGTCTAGCACACTGATTACAGTGGCTAAACCATAGAAAAATGAGTGAAAGCCTAACTCGATAGATACTCTAGTAGCTAAGAAGTCGATAAGCGATCACTAAATGATAATGACGTAACCGTTAAGAAATAGTTCCGTTACGCTTCCATCCATTGCTTCCATGCTTGAACAACATGTTCCCTTTCCATTTTAAATTTATCAATCGCCACGTCCGCATCAAGGTTGAGTAGGTTGCGGTGATGGATTTCATCTCTTAATGCTGTATAGGCACTAGTTAATGCCATGCCTTGCTGTTCGTCCATAATTCCTTGTGACAACAGACTTTCAAAGATTCGTACATTGTCACACCAACGAGTCAACTTAGGTTTTTCATTACTGTATCGAAGTACTAAATATTGCGCCAAAAACTCAATATCGGTGATACCACCCGCATCTTGTTTCAGCATGAATCGATCGGTTTTTTTTCCACCGAGGTGCCCACGCATTTTTTCACGCATATCGACCACAGATTTTTTAAGTACAGCTTCATCTCGAGTCAAACACAAAATCTCATGGCGAGTCTTGTTAAATGCCGAAGCCAATAAGTCATCACCATAAATCATACGAGCGCGAGTCAAAGCTTGGTGCTCCCAAGTCCACGCATCATTGTGCTGATACTCGTCAAAAGCATCGGTTGGACTCACTAATAGACCAGAGACACCTGAAGGGCGCAAGCGAGTGTCGACCTCGTACAAAATACCAGAAGCAGTTCTGGTCGAGAAAATATGAATAATGCGCTGCGCCAATCTCAGATAAAATTGGCGTCCGTCGATCTCTTTTTTACCATCAGTATAGATGTGTACCGGGCAATCGTGCATGAATACGATATCGAGATCGGAGTTATAACCAAGCTCCCAACCGCCGACTTTGCCGTAACCAACCACGGCGAAGCCACGGCCTTCACGATCTTTAACGTGGGTAGGCTCCCCAAACTTGGCTGTCACTTGTAACCAAGCTTGATTAATGCCGGCCTCAACAATCGCTTCTGCTAAATAGGTTAGATGGTCGCTTACCTTCATAACAGGCAAAACGCCCGCAATATCAGCGGCTGCAATTCTCAAGATACAAGTCTGCTTAAACTGACGCAGCCCCTCCATCTGTTGTTCCATGTCATCTTCAGGAATACGGGCTAGATAATCACGTAACTCGGTCTTGTAAGACTCTAAAGGCACGGGATTATAGAGTTGCTGCGGATCAATAAGTTCATCTAGCAGAATTGGGTAACGACCCAACTGCTCCGAGATCATCGGGCTCGCTGTACATAAGCGAACGAGTTGAGTGAGGGCCGCTGGGTGCTCATCCAATAGCTCAAGATACGTGGTGCGCGTAACGATTTTTTGCAACAGATGCAGCACTCGAGACAAACCAAATTCAGCATCCTTGGCGGTGTAGAGCGCTTGAAACACTTTGGGCATTAATCGATTGAGTACTTCACGTCCACGAGGGCCAAGGGTTTTCTTAGCCAAATCAGCTTTGAATTGGATAATGGTTTTCGCCGCTTGCTGCGGGTTAGCAATCGCGATGTCATGCTCTAGAACCTGCTCAATCACATCTTGCTTATGAGCCATATCCCACAACTCACTAAAGTGACTCGCGATTGGGTTAGCATCATCTTCATCAACCCCAATTAGGTCTTCGAATACGGTGTGGACATTCGCCATATGAACACGGGTCGCATCAATCAAACCATCCCAATCTGCAAACTGCATGGCGACAGCAAGTTGCAATTGTTCGAAATCGCCATCAGGTAAGGTTTGAGTTTGCTTGTCAGCCATCGCTTGTAATAGGTTCTCAAGGCGGCGTAAAAACAGGTATGCCTCACGCAAGTGACCGACTTCTTCTGCTTCTAATAAATGAAGAGATTCAATCGCACTTAACGTCTCCAACAAACCTCGACCACGAAGGCTCGGTTCACGTCCACCACGAATCAGTTGAAAGACTTGAGCAATAAACTCGACTTCACGAATACCACCAGAGCCAAGCTTAATGTTGTTTGATAAGCCACGACGTCGCACTTCGCTACTGATCATCGACTTCATTCGACGCAAAGATTGAATGGCACTGAAATCAATGTAACGACGAAAAACAAACGGACGCAGCATCTGGCGGAGCTCTTGATACTCAGGATACATTTCGCTGCCCATCACACGCGCCTTAACCATTGCGTAGCGTTCCCAGTCACGGCCTTGTTCTTGGTAATAGTCTTCAAGAGCAGCATAGCTCATGACCAAAGGGCCGCTCTCCCCGAATGGACGCAAGCGCATGTCGACTCGATAACAGAATCCGTCAAAGGTTTGCTGATCAAGCGCCTTGATAATACGTTGCCCCAAACGCGTGAAGAACTGCGCGTTGGCGATACTTCTTCTTGCTCCTTGGGTTTCACCATTCTCAGGGTAAGTAAAAATTAGATCGATATCGGAAGAGAAATTCAGCTCACCGCCACCCAACTTGCCCATACCTATGATCAACATAGGCTGCGCTTCACCTTGCTCGTTACAAGGTGTGCCCCACTCTTTACAACAAATATCGTACTGCCATTGATAGGTCTCAAAGATCATCGCCTCTGCTAGCATCGACAAATGATTTAAGCTCTGTTCTAGATCCCATGAGCCCATAAAGTCACGCCAAGCAATGTAGGTCATCTCACGATTACGGAATTGACGCAGTACACGTTGACCGCTCATTTCATCAGCACAACCAGAAAGTAACTCGGCCAAACGCTTACGATACCCTTCCGCGCGCTCTTCACATCTCAGCATCTCTGGCAAGGTGCTGGATAAAATCGAGTCACGCTGTAAACAATCACCAATAAAACAGCTCAAGCCTAATACACGCTTGAGCTCGGCAATCAGTGACTCAGGCCAAGTGTTAATGGCGTCACTTTGATGCTCTAATAATTGCTCAAAAGCAGACAGGGAATGAGTGACGAGTAGAGAAGGCAATGGCATGTTTCTTCCTTGTGTAAGCTGCGCACCGAACAATTGGCTTGTCGGTTCAGTTCTTCAATAACGAGTTCTAAAAACTAATGATTAGTTATACCAAAGTTCTGCCAATAAAAAACGCCCACATTAGCAATGTGGGCGTTTTATCAGTGAACTTATCAAGTAAAGCCTTTATCTCTAATAACAAGTCTCCGTGGCCAAACCTCTAGGAATAGACCTTTAGATCTTACGAACTAGAGCTCAGACCGAAAGCTGGGGATTAAACCTTAAACTGCTTAATCTTACCGTCTAGCTCTTGTGCGTTGCTTTCCATGATCTCAGAAGTCTCGAGAAGCTCACCCACCACCACTACGGAGGCTTCAACAAGCTCACGAACATTGGTCAGATTGACACTCATCTCTTCCGCCACACTAGTTTGTTGGCCCGCAGCAGTCGCGATCTGGAAGTTCATATCATTAATCTGGTTTACCTGACTTACGATGCCATCAAGCTCAGAACCAGCGTTAGTCACTAGGTCTACGCCTTCAGCCGCTTCAACAACACTCTTTTCCATCAGCTCTACTGCCGAGTTAGCACTGCTTTGTAGATGGCTGATCATATCTTGAATTTCTACTGTCGCTTGCTGAGTACGTTGCGCCAGGTTACGAACCTCATCGGCAACAACCGCAAAACCACGTCCCGCTTCACCGGCACGCGCGGCTTCAATCGCTGCGTTCAAAGCCAATAGATTGGTTTGCTCTGAAATGCCTTGGATAGTACCAACCACACTGCCAATCGAGTCTACGCGCTCTTCTACTTGGTTTACCGCTGCTGCAGAGGCTGCGATGTCCGAAGAAAGCTCACTCATCTTAGAAACAGAACCTTGAACGAACTTCTGACCTGTTAGTGCTTGACCTGATGCTTGCTCAGTGAGAGAAGAAGCACTTTGCGCGTGCTCAGCCACGGTTTGCACAGTAGACGTCATCTCGCTCATTGCTGTCGCTAGTTGGTCGATTTCGTTAAATTCTTCCTGAGCTGAATCTTTGGTTTCGGACATGCTGATGGTCATCACTTCCGTCAGGGCAAACAACTCATCAGAAGAGGCCACCTGAGTTTTGATCATATCATTCAACTGGACTCGAGTTTTTTCGAGTTCTCGTGCCACATCACCGTATTCATCTTTACAATCCATATGAATTGGCACTGATAGGTTCTTATCTGCCATCGTTTTAATGGCGTCATTGAGGTATTGAGTTTGGCGAAGCATAACGCGCGCTGCCGCCAATAGAAGAACCACAAACACAATGATCATCAAGGCTGTTTGCCAAGCCACTTGAACTAGGTAAGTCTCGTAATGCTGCTGTGCAACTTGTGCATTGTTAGTGACTGCAAGTAATGAATCGTAAAACGCACTTGCGTCCCATAGCTGCTTCGAAATAATCAAGATAGTGCTGAAAACCATCAGCATGATCATTTTTGGAACGAGACGGATGTCCGAGATAATCCTTTCCCACGGCTTGAATGACAGTTTAGTCATTGTCAGTTCTCCATTAACTCTTATATATTGATGGCTTCTATATCCGCGAGATGGCTATGTCAGTCAAAGTTCGCGATTTATTTTGAGCCTCGTATGAATGTTAAATAGTATCAAAGACACCACTAAGCCGATGAGCTTATTATCACTGATTCTCTCTTTCTTAGCGTTATTTGTGATCTCAGGCTTATTGTTTGCACCGATTGATAAAGAATCGAAACAAGTTCTTATCGGCCTGGACTTTATAATCTGTAGCGTTTTTCTTTTTCAGCTCACTATTGATCTATTCAGATCACAAAATAAGAAAGAATATCTAAAAGTACACTGGATCGATTTCTTGGCAAGCATCCCTATGGTCGAGCCACTTCGATTCGCTCGCATTTTTCAGATCTTGCGCGTGATTCTCGTTCTTCGGTCAGGAAAACGTGTTTTCAGGGAGCTGTTTAGCAATCGAAAAGAAACGACACTCGCCTCAATTATTTTGCTATTGGTTATTCTCCTGACCATAGGTGCAGGAACAATACTGCTGCTAGAGCACAAGGATCCCAATGCCAACATTACCACTGGCCAAGATGCTTTATGGTGGGCTTTCGTAACGATTAGTACCGTGGGGTACGGCGATCATTATCCAGTGACGAGCTCAGGCAAGTTAGTCGCTTCTCTGGTGATCATTTGTGGTGTGGGTGTTTTTGGTATGATTTCAGGGTTGATTACTTCTTTGATCACCTCTCCAACTCGCCATGACAATCAACGAGCTGAAAACAAAGAGAAGCACCTTGAGAAGATCATTGAGCAACAACAGAAAATTCTCGAACGACTAGAAAAGCTGGAACAACAAACAAAAAAATAGGGCCGAAGCCCTATTTTCAATTTCATGTTGTTATGAAACTCAGTCTTGCCAATACGGCTCAACTTCTACACTTATTTGGCGTGTCTGTTCCATCGCATGCAGAATAGACACCTCTTGACGAGCTAACCAACGCTCTAGTTGAACCTTCTCATCGCCTTCTAATTTCTCAGTCAAAGGCTCTAATGTTTTAAGTGCCAGCAAATCGTCAATACCTTGCACCATATCGGCCCATGGCAAGCGGAAACTGTTTCGTTCAACGTCATCATACAAGCTCGCGAAACCAACGCCAGAATATAGATTTCGCATCAAGCGGTATTGCTGCTCAATATACGCTTGGCTGGTCATCACTCGTTCTGGCGGGAAGGCTTCCATCAAGTCGGCCCATGTGCGATCGAGTTGCTGCACAGAAAACCATTCGATACCACGACCCATTTGCTCACGTGCTTTTTCATCTAAGAATGGTTGCCAGCCACGAGACAAGATCCAGCGACTCAGATCTAGCAACAAACCTGTGTAGCGAGCAGAGCTCAACAGGGTAAGCAGCTCTTCGCGATCTGGAAGTTGCTCTTGCATCTCTTTAAGTTCAGCGACCAAAAACTTACGAGCATCCAATTTACGCAGTACGTGGCCTTTATCTTCAAGCAAATCTTCGAAGTGGTCATAGCTTTTCAGCCAGTTGAGCTCTTGCTCAAGCCACTTGAGCTCTTGGCGTAAAATAGCACTCGCGCGTCTTGGGACAATACCACCATAGATAGTGAAGGTTTGACGGATGAAACTCAGCGAGTGACTGATCTCATGTAACGCTTCAATTGATTGGCGCTCGGTGAAGATCTGCTCATGATAATGCCAATGAGCGAGAGCATGCTCTAAAGATTGAATAAAACACGATTCAACGGTATCACTTTTATCAGTATCAACTAAGGTCAAAGGAGTCACTTCATCTCCTTGATAACCTTGAGCAAGGCGGTAACCCTTAGCGGCTTTACTTAGATTACCTAAACGCATGCCACCTTGTTCACAGAATTGACGAGACAATGTAAATAGAGCATCTGTTTGACCGGACTTAAGTTCCAATTCGACTTCACAAATCGGTTCTTGCAGTTCGCCTGATTCAACAAAACCTTGATCGAATGCGACCTCGACTTGACTGCCATCAGGCATACCAATCAACCACTGCTCACGTGTGAAGTTGGTAGAAAATAGAGGAGTCAGCTCAGCTTGCAGCGTTTCGATGTCTTTACCCGCTGGCCAGATGTCCTCTGGATGTAGGGCTAGCTTAGGTTCATTGCTGTCATGTTCTGCATTGTATTCAGGCCTTTGATGCAGGCCTGCAACCACACGACCAGCCGTCTTTACGGTTTGTACAAATACGTCATCAAAGCGTCGAATGCGCAAGCCAGTATCGTGCTTACGTAACCAGTTATCGGGGGTGTCAAAGTAGATGTTACCTAGCTCACGACAACTGTGCTGAAGTACTTTAGTTTCAGCAATTTTATTGCGTAAAGTCTCTGAAAAATCAGGAGAAACAAAAAACTTCAGTTCTATCTCGGTTTCCATAGTTATACCTTTCTGTGAAGATAGGGACAGGATATTGCCAATTTGAAAACTCAGCAAGTCAGAAATATCGCCCTTATGATGATCTAAAACAGTTTTAATGAGACATTGATTAGGTTAACATGCGCGACTTTGTAGCCATCGCTTAACATTTCACCATGAATATGGTGTATGTTGTTTTAAGGTTATTATTTATTAGGTTGGATGACCATGCCAGTAAATACAATTATGGGGTTATTTGCAAAGTCCCCAATTAAACCTTTGCAGCGTCACGTAGTATGCGTGAACGAATGTTGTTCTCACCTAGTTAATTTCTTTGAAGTTTCTTCAAAAGGTGACTGGGAGAAAGTATCAGAAATTCGAGCTCAGATTTCTCACCTTGAGAAAGAAGCTGACGTACTAAAACGTGAAATTCGCCTTAAACTTCCTCGCGGTTTGTTTATGCCAGTTGATCGCACCGATATGTTGGAGCTATTAACTCAACAAGACAAACTAGCAAACCTAGCGAAAGACATTGCTGGCCGTGTATATGGTCGTCAACTTGTCATTCCTGCTCCTATGCAAGAAAACTTCATCGCTTACGTTAAACGTTGTCTAGATGCAGCGAACCAAGCACAAAACGTAATCAATGAACTAGACGAATTACTTGAAACGGGCTTTAAAGGCCGTGAAGTAACACTCGTTGCTGAAATGATTCATCAATTAGATGTGATTGAAGATGACACGGACGCGATGCAGATCGAACTACGCCAACAACTAATGGCGATTGAAGACGGTCTGAATCCAGTTGATATCATGTTCTTATACAAAATTCTTGAATGGGTTGGTGGTATTGCAGATCAAGCACAGCGTGTAGGCGCTCGTCTTGAAGTAATGCTTTCTCGATCTTAAATCATACGTTAACTATATAACGAAGAGCATTTTTTGAACAAACCACTTATGCGCTGAGTATTTCTCTCGCTGAGCGGTTTTTTGCGTCTAAATTTGTTCCGCTTGTTATCAAACAACTAGGTATTACGATGGATATCCTTGCTAACTACGGCACTGTCCTGATTATTGTTGCAGCAGCTTTCGGTTTCTTGATGGCTATTGGTATTGGTGCAAATGACGTTGCGAACGCAATGGGCACTTCAGTAGGCTCTAAAGCTCTAACCGTTAAACAAGCGATCATTATCGCAATGATCTTTGAATTCGCAGGTGCTTACCTTGCGGGCGGCGAAGTAACAGACACGATCCGTAAAGGTGTTATCGAAACATCTCTGTTTGCAGATCAACCTGACGTACTTGTGTACGGTATGATGTCTGCACTACTCGCTGCTGGTACATGGCTACTTCTAGCTTCATACATGGGCTGGCCAGTATCAACGACTCACTCCATCATCGGTGCAATCATCGGTTTTGCTTGTGTGTCTGTGGGTACTGAAGCTGTAGATTGGAACAGTGTTCAAGGCATTGTGGGAAGTTGGATTGTCACACCATTGATTTCCGGTATCTTCGCCTATCTCATATTTGTCAGTGCCCAGCGACTGATATTTGATACAGAAAACCCGCTATTCAATGCGAAGCGTTTTGTACCGGTATACATGTTCATCACTACAATGGTCATTGCACTTGTAACGATCAAGAAAGGTCTTAAGCACGTAGGCCTTCATCTAACCGGTACTGAAGCATGGTTATGGGCTGCAGGTGTTTCTGCTGTCGTCATGATTGGCGGTTACTTATACATTCAGAAGAAGTTTGCTAACCGCGAAGAAGACCACGGTTTTACTGGCGTAGAAGGTATCTTCAGCGTACTAATGGTTATCACAGCTTGTGCAATGGCATTCGCACACGGTTCAAACGATGTTGCCAACGCGATTGGTCCACTATCAGCGGTTGTTTCAACGGTTGAGCACATGGGCGAAATCTCAGGCAAGAGCACTATCGCATGGTGGATTCTTCCACTAGGTGGTATTGGTATCGTTGTTGGTCTTGCAACAATGGGGCATAAAGTAATGGCAACCGTTGGTACTGGTATTACAGAACTAACTCCTAGCCGTGGCTTTGCAGCTCAACTAGCGACCGCGTGTACGGTTGTACTTGCTTCTGGTACTGGCCTTCCGATTTCAACCACGCAAACATTAGTTGGTGCGGTATTAGGTGTAGGCTTTGCTCGTGGTATCGCAGCTCTAAACTTAGGCGTTGTGCGTAACATCGTAGCTTCTTGGATTGTGACGTTACCTGCAGGTGCTCTACTTGCTGTTGTATTCTTCTACGCAATTCAGGCTATGTTTACTAATTAATAGCCCTGACGCTAGTCAATATTAGCGTCAGAAAACGGTGAGCTTCAGTAAAGATATGTAAATACCATGTCATTATTGACTCAAACGCACAGAAAGGGAGGCTTTGCCTCCCTTCTTTGTTGCACCATATAAAAAAACTAAATATTATTTGCTCATTGAGGCTGACTCATACGCCTACCCAATTTGAATCGTTAAAGGATTTACTGTGAAAAAACTGATTAGCTTAGTTTTGTTCGCAATGCTTGCGGCTCCAGCTGCCTTTGCTCAAGACCGTTATATTGCTGACAAACTATTTACTTATATGCACTCTGGCCCAAACAATACTTTCCGTATCATAGGTAGTATTGATGCCGGTGAGAAAATCACCTACCTGCAAACGAACAAGAGCACGGGTTACACTCAGGTTCAAGATAACCGAGGACGCAAAGGTTGGGTTGAGAGTAAGTTCGTAAGCACGAAAGAAAGTATGGCACTGCGCATGCCTAAGCTAGAGAAAGAACTCTCTGAAGTAAAAGGCAAACTGGCAAATGCTCGCCAAAGTGCTGATAGCGAAAAAGCAGGTCTCGCAAGCTCTCTAGACTCTCGTAACAAGCAGATTGCTGAACTAGAGCAGAACTATAGTGAGATTAGCCAACAGCTAACGAGCTCTCAAACTGAGAACCGTCAACTACGCGCTAAGCTAGATACTCAAAAAGATGACTTACTATTGAAGTACTTCATGTACGGTGGTGGTGTTGCTGGTATTGGTCTACTTCTTGGTCTTGTTCTGCCACACATCATGCCTCGTCGTAGAAAGTCACCAAACGGCTGGGCGTAAGCCTCGCCTTTGCTAGTAGGTTCAGTATCGCTAGTAGGTTCCGTATCGAATATCAAAAAGGAGCACCGAGGTGCTCCTTTTTATTTGTCTGGATTTATCATTCAAGTCACAGCGCTAATACCTATTACAGCGCTAACATCAATCACAGCAAGTAATATCGATAGTACTAACCTTTCCACTCATACAAAGCTGGGATTTCTATTTTCTGCTGATTGAATTCAATGATTACCGATTGTGGTTTAATCTCAAGCAACTGAACACCCCGCTCGATCCATTCCCCTTGAGCAACTTCATGTCCATTCACTTTTACCCAACGCTTAGTTTCGCTACTCGAGTACATGTGAGTTTGTAAGTCTAACTTAGGTAATACACCTGACAATCTATTGCCATGTGTTTCTAAACCGATGACCTGAGAATCCATATTCCCCACAGGTCTAGAATCCATCGGTTCAGGTGAAACCGACTGCTCTCCCATCATTGATTCAAGCTTCAACGCTAAATCGGGTGGCAACTCGGTGAGGTCTAACCCTTTCAGTAAATCACGGTCCGATTGCAGCGTGGCATTATCATTATTCGTTCCAGGTTGAACTGACGGTTCAATAGATAATGGCTCTAAATTCGTTGCTGCTTGATTACTAGTATCTACATTTGCCAATATCGCTTTTGAGTCACTAGCGATATTACCGATGTCGGTGCCCATCTTTGCATGTATCTCTTGACGCGGTAGTGCTTTCAAAAGCTGGCTTACCGGTGCCGAGCGAACAGAGAATAATGCTTCATCGTCTGCATCCACTGACACTGCATCCACACTGGCAATGCCAGAACCGGCAATTTGAGGCTCAAAGTCTGATTGAAGCTTTGATTCAGGCAGAGCTCCGGAGGCAACGGGGCTAGCCGAGCCTTGCTGCTGTTGATTATACGACTGATAAACCAGAACGCCGCCCACCAATAAAGAAGGCACCAAGACAAGGACCAGTCCCATTGTTAACGATAAACCTCGTTTGTTGCTAATCCCTTTAGCAGAACTAGGCACGTGATGGTTTTGGTAACCTTTAAAGCTAGGTTTATTATTAGAAGACTGTTTAAGCTCGTGCATAATACGTGACATTAGCTTTCGCCTCCTTCTAATGACATCAACTTAGGCGAGTCGAGTTGAGCTAATCTCTGCAACCTTGCTAAGGTGCGCTTACCTGCGATGCCATCAACAGACATACCCTGCCAAGTTTGAAACGCTTCGATTTTCATTTTCAATTCATAGTCAAATACATCACTGCCCGATACGTCTTCACCCAAGACTTCTGAAAGCAATAGATCAAGTAAAGCAACCGCCTCACCTTGATAGCCCTCTTTCAGGGTCTCTCTTAGCGGCTGTTTCCAAATCGCGACATAATCACCTTGCCAAATTTGCTTTAAGGTGCGCTTAGGCATCACCAATAGCTTTTCGTTGACTAGGAGCTCAACAGACTCCTCAGACGCGCCATAAAGTACAGCAAACACAGGTTCTTGACCTAATTCCAGATTAAGAACCACGGGAACTCCAAGTTCAATCAAATATTCTAAATTGGCTTGATGTTGCTCACATACAAATACACTTTGTTGTTCACTCAAACATAGCCAATCACGAAGCGAAGATTCATACCCCCAAAGCGTGTATATGTCCCTAATTGCAAGCGTTTGATTATTCCCTTGCTTTAAGTGATTCTGAACATCTTGTGGTAATGCAAACTTCGAAGCCTTGAGATCTTGAACCGATATAGATTTATCATCCAATATCGGTGCTTCAGCCACAAATGAGCGTTGAGTATTCGCCGCTACTTCCGTTTTCACTTCACTGGAAGTATCCGCAGGCATCCATGAACTAATATAGGTTGGGGCGAAGTTAAAGGTCGCGATTACAAGGCCGACACTTAATGTGGCAATCCCCGCGTATTGGATTAATTTTGGAACTACATGAGTAGCACGAGTTTTCTCGACGTGATACACATCGGCCTGAAAGGCCATGATCTGCTGACAAGCTCGGTTAACCGTTTCATTACTCGGTGATTTATCACCATCATGGAAAGCCAATTGCAGCGCTTTATCACACACCAAGTTAATGAGCCTCGGAATACCATGGGTATATTGGGAGATAAGCTTGATTGAACGATTCGAAAACAACATCTGCTCACCACCAGCCGTTTCCAAACGAAACGCGATGTACTTACCCGTTTCTTCGATATTAAGAGGTAATAAGTGATAACGACCTGTAATCCGCTGCGCGAGTTGACGTAGCTGTGTGGTTTGTAAGTGTTGCTGTAATTCAGGTTGTCCAACCAACAGCACCTTTAATAGCTTACGACTATCGGTTTCTAAATTGGTCAGAAGGCGTAGCTGCTCCAACACATCAGCTGCAAGGTGTTGGGCCTCATCTATCACCAATAAGGTTTGAATGCCTTCAGCATGGCTATCAAGCAGGAAGTGATGAATTGCCTGACTCAGCTGTTTCAACGACGCTTGTTCAGGGTATTCGACCTCAAACTCATCGCAGATAGCTTCAAGTAAATCTGAATTGGAAAACGTAGGGTTGAGTATAAGGCCAGCTTGAGTCTGATGATCGAGTGATGACAACATCGCTTTGGCGACCGTTGTTTTTCCAGTACCCACTTCACCAGTAAGCATCGCAAAGCCCCCACCTTCGCCTAAACCGGCTTGTAGGTTCTGCATCGCTTCTTGATGGCGCTGACTTAAAAACAAATAGCGAGAATTTGGTACAATCGAAAATGGCATCTCAACGAAGCCAAAATATTCCTTATACATGTGCTGCCCTATAATTACGATTAATGGAAAGTACCATTGCTCGCAGTAAAGTCCAGCAGTGATAAAACATTTCGAGGTGATAAGTTGCAAATATACGATAGCCTACCAAAATACAATGGGCTACAGCGCTATCTAGTCGGTGGAGCGGTACGCGATAAGCTGCTCAATATTGATAGTTATGATAGAGATTGGGTCGTGGTAGGAAGTACCCCTCAGGAGATGGAAAGCCTTGGCTTTACTGCTGTCGGGAAAGATTTCCCTGTATTCTTACACCCAAAAACCAAAGAAGAGCACGCACTGGCTCGCACTGAGAAAAAATCCGGTTCGGGTTATACCGGTTTCGAATGTTACTTTGCACCTGATGTGAGTTTGGAAGAAGATCTCATGCGTCGAGATCTAACGATCAACGCCATCGCTCAAGATGACAAAGGCCAACTTTACGATCCTTACCATGGCCAAAAAGATCTCTCTGATCGTATTCTAAGGCACGTCTCGGATGCCTTTGTTGAAGATCCTCTTCGTGTGCTGCGTGTGGCTCGCTTCGCCGCCAAACTCCATCATCTCAACTTCACGGTTGCATCTGAAACCATGGTGATGATGAGTGAGATAGTGCAATCCGGTGAACTGGCACACCTCACTGCAGAGCGAGTTTGGCAAGAGTGGCATAAATCTCTTAGCACTCCCCACCCTGAAGTGTTCCTTTCTGTATTGAAAGAGTGTGGTGCGTTGGCTGTTGTATTGCCTGAAATTGACGCTCTGTTTGGTGTACCTCAACCTGAAAAATGGCACCCTGAGATCGACACGGGCATCCACACTCTGATGGTGGCTCAACAAGCTGCGCTATCAAGTTCATCATTGCCAGTACGTTTTGCAGCTCAAGTGCATGACTTAGGTAAAGGTGTCACGCCAGAAAGCGAGTGGCCAAGCCACAAAATGCATTGCCATACAGGCTTAAAAATCATTAAGAAACTGTGTGAAAGAGTCAGAGTGCCCAATGAATTCAGAGACCTCGCGTTGTTAGTGTGCGAACAGCATTCTAATATCCATCGTGCAGGCGAGCTAAAGCCAACCACCTTCCTCAAGGTTCTCAACAAGTTCGATGTTTGGCGTAAGCCAGATAGACTCGACGATATACTGCTTTGCTGCCAGGCCGATCACGCAGGCCGAAAAGGATTAGAAAATCAGCCGTATCCTCAAAAAACGCGTTTTGAAGTGGCTTACCAAGCAGCACTTCAAGTCGAAGTTAAAGCGATTATTGCCGATGGTTTTCAAGGTAAAGACATTCGGGAAGAACAAGAGAAGCGCAGAGCTGCCGCGATTGAGATTGCCCTATTAGAACTCGCTGATAATTGATCGTAATAACACTGGTTACCATGCATTAAAAAACCCGCGACTAAGCGGGTTTTTCCGTTTCAATCTGTAGGACGAAACATTTGTCTTCGTAAGTCGAGCGCTACTGCATCATCAAGAAAGCAAATAGACCAAAACCTAAAATCAGGCGGTAGATAACAAACGGCGTCATTCCCATACGAGAGATAAGCTTCAAGAAGAAGTGAATACAGATATAAGCACTAATGAAAGAAACCACGATTCCCGTTAGCAAAGTACCAACATGGATTGGATCACCACTGGTCACTAACTTCAGGCCCAAATAGCCACCAGCCAGAGTGATGATTGGGATAGACATCAAGAAAGAGAATCGAGCCGCCGCTTCACGTGTGAAACCAAGGTAAAGTGCTGCGGTGATCGTTGCGCCAGAACGAGACGTACCAGGGATAATAGCCATTGCTTGAGCAAGACCAATAAACAGCGCCTTTTTCCAACCCGCTTGGTATTCGTCATCACGCAGGCTTGAGTTCTTATCCACCCACCATAGCAACAGACCAAAGATAATGGTGGTCGTCGCTATCACCCATGCACTGCGCAAGTAAAGCTCAACAATATCTTTCATCAACAAACCAAAGATACACGCAGGAATCGTCGCGAGAATGATCATCCACGCCAGCTTTGCTTCTTTACTGCGATCGCCTTTAAACACTGAACCAAAAAATGCGCTCAACAGAGAGACCACTTCTTTGCGAAAATAGATAACGACAGCTGCCAAAGTACCGACATGGACCGCCACATCAAAAGCCAAGCCTTGATCTTCCCAACCTAAAACAGCCGAAGGAAGGATTAAGTGTGCAGAACTGGAAATAGGTAAAAACTCAGTAAAGCCTTGCACCAACGCCAACATAAACGCTTCAAAATAACTCATTACTTACCCTAAAAAATTATAGTGTTATATCAACGACAGAGAGCGTATCTAATTGCTGCATCTTCTGCCATATTTCACTGACGGTTCTTCCATCTTGCGGGATCACTCTCGCAGGACAAAGATCATAAAGTGGTTGTGTTACAAAAGGATATTTATAGATATCACTGCGTGGTAATTCTGGATCGCTCTCTGATACCACCTCTCCAAACAGCACAATATCAAGATCGAGCTTTCGATCTTGAAGCTTATGGGCATCTTGAGGGCGACCCCATTTAAACTCAATTTCACGCAGGTGCTGTGAAAATTCAGTCAATGAGAGTGATGTATCGATCTCAACCACAAAGTTATAAAACGAGTGGCTTTTAAACCCCACAGGCTCACAGTGATAGATCTTAGAGCATTTAAGGTTAGTTCCTAATGATTGAAGCTCTGTCCATGCCACCCTTGCATGCTTGTCGCGGTCTATGTTCGTGCCAACACCAACATAGGCTATTGTCATGCTTGGCCTCTTTCGATGATCACACCCACGGCTTTTGCTTGTGGTACTGCGCCAGGCTTCGCTAGACGAATTTTAACCCAAGGCACTGAGAACTGAGTCATAATCAATTCAGCGACTTCTTCTGCCACACGCTCAACTAATAGGAATCGGCCATTCGCAATGTGGTCAAGCACGGCAGTGCTGACTGTCGAGTAATCCAAAGCATCGACAACATCATCACTCTTACCTGCTGGGCGATTGTCATGAGCCATTTCAATATCAAGCACAAGTTTTTGTTTAATCTCTTGTTCCCAATCGTAAACACCGATCGTTGTAATTACTTCTAGCTGTTCAATGAAAACTTTATCCAGTGCCATGACTTGTCCTTTTAGAGGTCGGATACCCATACCGGGGAAAAAAACGTATTATTTGCGTAATTCCAGATATGATATCAATTACTCTTAGATTGAGCATTATTTTCCCATCGTTAGGCTTATAACTGTTTAAGGAAAAACATGACCCCATTGGCACTCATCATGATTATTGCTGCCTATTTACTAGGTTCAATCTCTAGTGCGGTCTTGATATGCCAAGTCTTAAGACTTCCTGACCCAAGAACTGTGGGGTCCAATAACCCCGGAGCCACCAATGTGCTTCGCGTGGGTGGCAAAGGCGCTGCTGCGGCCGTCTTGCTTTGTGACATGCTTAAAGGCACCATTCCTGTTTGGCTTGGCTACTACCTCAAGATCGATCCCATCATTTTAGGTGTTGTGGCGATCGCAGCCTGTCTTGGTCATATGTATCCAATATTCTTCCACTTTAAAGGTGGTAAAGGCGTGGCAACGGCACTCGGAGCTATCGCTCCAATTGGATTCGATCTAACAGGCATGATCATGGCGACCTGGTTGGTTGTGGCATTTTTGTTTCGTTATTCTTCTTTAGCCGCACTGGTTACTGTATTGCTCGCACCTTTCTACGCTTGGTTAGTCAAACCTCAATACACACTGCCTGTGGCCATGTTGTGTTGTTTGATCGTCCTACGTCACCATCAGAATATCCGCCGCCTTCTCGATGGCAGCGAACCAAAGCTCGGGCAAAAAAAATCGGCTTAAACTGCCATGTCTAAGCCGAACCATTTTTAAACGGAGATACGTTTAAACCAACGTAAATCTTTGTCGAACAATACTATTCAATATTTAAAGCTTACAGCAGATGTTTATCTAAAAACGTCTTCAGCATTGTGTTCACAAACTCTGGTTGCTCTAGCGAACTAATGTGACCAGCACCAGGAATCACCACTAACTCACTGCCCGTAATGCAATCATGCATTAGGTATGACTCCAGTGCCGGACGCGGCTTATCTTCTTGTCCAACCGCAATCAAAACTGGCAGTGCAAAGTTCTCTACCGCTTCAATCATGTCACGACGCCCAAACACCATCCGACCGATTCGCGCGACTTCTTCCGCTTTATCACCTTGCAGTTCAGACAAATGCTGAGTAAAGCTCTCAACCAAAGCTGGTGAGTTTGTTTGAGCATCATTAGCAAAGAACAGTGGAACTACGGCTTCAACAATCGGTTGAGGAACCATTTTGGTTTGAGTAATGGTGTCTAACATACTGAAGTATTTAGCATGAGCAACTTCTGGCTCTAAGCCAACAAAGGTATCCATAAGTACCAAAGACTTGATTCGAGCAGGTGCTAACTCCGCTAACTCAGTTCCCCACATACCGCCAACCGATAAGCCAACCACAGAGAATTCTTCGATCTCTAAATGATCAAGCAGAGCCAAAACGTGCTGAGCGTAATCTTTCAAGTTACGCATCGAAGCTGGTGCAGCTTGTGATTCACCATGAGACCAAAGCTCTGGAACAATACAGCGATACTGAGTTTTTAATGCATCGATCTGCGGCTTCCACATTGCACTGTCCCAAAGGTAGCTGTGGCCTAACACAACAACAGGGCCTTGACCTTCATCTAGGTACGCCATCGACTGATTGTCTACTGTAAACTTGTTCATTTTCTTCCCTAATCTCTATTAGCAATTATTTATCGACACATAGTCGGTAAGCTAGGATATAAAAACGGCCGCACAAGGCGACCGTTTATCGAAACACACTGGTTTATTCTGCGCTTAGCTTTTGTTGATCGACGGTTTCTCGTTGAACGATTGCTACTAGCCAAGCAATTGCTACTAGCTAAGCAATTGGCTCTAGTTGGTCAATTGGCCAACGCGGCGTGGCATGAACAGACAAATCAGCCGTTTCACCATTTTTAAGGCGTTGCATACCCGCATAAGCAATCATCGCACCGTTATCAGTACAGAATTCAGTTCGTGGGTAGTACACCTCTCCACCGATTTTCTTCGCTAGCGCTTCAAGCTCAATACGTAGCTGTTTGTTGGCACTAACACCGCCAGCAATCACGATACGTTTCATGCCCGTCTCTACCAAGGCACGCTTACACTTGATTACCAAGGTCGCACAAACCGCTTCTTGGAACGCATAAGCGATGTCAGCACGAGTTTGGTCATCATTGTCATTAGCACGAATGGTATTTGCCGCGAACGTTTTCAAGCCCGAAAAGCTCATATCTAGACCCGGACGATCGGTCATTGGACGTGGGAACTTAAAACGACCTGGCGTGCCTTTTTCTGCGAGTCGAGATAGCAGTGGACCACCTGGGTAATCTAAGCCCATTAGCTTCGCGGTTTTATCAAACGCTTCACCCGCCGCATCATCAATCGATTCACCAAGAATTCGGTATTCACCAATGCCTTTCACTTCTACCATCATGGTATGACCGCCAGAAACCAGCAGAGCAACAAATGGGAATGGTGGAGGATTATCTTCTAGCATTGGCGCAAGAAGGTGACCTTCCATATGGTGCACTGGCACAGCAGGCACGCCCCACGCATAGGCAATACTGCGACCAATCGTTGCGCCCACAAGCAATGCACCAACCAAACCAGGGCCAGCCGTGTAAGCCACGCCATCAATATCTTTCGACGTTAGGTTCGCTTCTGCCAATGCCGCTTTAATCAGTGGAATGGTTTTTTTTACGTGGTCACGCGACGCTAGCTCAGGTACCACACCACCGTAATCGGCGTGCAGCTTTACTTGGCTGTATAACTGATGAGAAAGCAGCCCTTGCTCATCATCATAAATTGCGATTCCTGTTTCATCACAAGAGGTTTCAATACCAATAATGCGCATAATTTTCTCGGCACGCTTTCGTCTAAAATGGGAAATTAGCGCAATATTACCCTGCCTAAGCTCTTCAAACAAATATTGTACAGACTATAATCGACAAAGTGCTTTACAAAGCCACTGTGATCGGATTAAAATTCCGCACCATTTTTGATCAAGCTGGTTAATGACCAAACGCGAATAGAGAGTTAGCTCGATGGGTAACTTCTCTGATTTGGTACTGAATAACCAGCGATAATGAATAACCCCTGAGGTGAAAGGCATATGCCAATAGTTAAAGTACGTGAAAACGAACCGTTCGACGTTGCACTACGTCGTTTCAAGCGCTCTTGTGAAAAAGCAGGTATCCTTTCTGAAGTGCGTCGTCGTGAGCATTACGAAAAGCCAACTACAGTTCGCAAACGCGCTAAAGCAGCAGCTCAAAAGCGTCACGCTAAAAAGCTAGCTCGCGAAAACGCACGTCGCGTTCGTCTGTACTAATAACTTAATCCATAAGGACTGAGTTATGGCTCTTATTGAACAACTCAAAGAAGAGCAAAAATTAGCGATGAAAGCCAAGGACAAACCGCGCCTTGGCACTATCCGCTTAGCTCTTTCAGCAATTAAGCAACGTGAAGTTGACGAACGGATCACTCTGAACGACGACGACATTGTTGCTATATTAGTTAAAATGGTTAAGCAACGTCGCGATTCTGTTGCTCAATATGAATCGGCAAATCGTCAAGATCTTGCTGACGTGGAAAAAGCAGAAATTACGGTACTTGAAGGCTTTATGCCTCAACCGCTAACTGAAGAAGAAGTTATTGCACTACTTGATAGCGCAATTGCAGAAGCTCAACCTGCGGGCATGCAAGACATGGGTAAAGTAATGGCTATCTTGAAACCACAAATTCAAGGGCGTGCAGATATGGGTAAAGTTAGTGGTTTAGTTCGTTCTAAACTCGCTTAATCCCAAATCAAATTGCAACAAGCCGTGCAATCCTTCGGAACGCACGGCTTGTTTGTATCTGTAACCTATTCAAACTATTATTATCCACACTCTCAGTTAGTGCATTTTTCTAAGGTTTTATGGCAGGACACATCCCGCGTAGTTTCATCGATGATCTCCTAGCGCGTCTCGACATTGTCGATATTGTGGACGCACGCGTGAAACTTAAGAAAAAAGGCAAAAACTATGGTGCTTGTTGCCCATTTCACAACGAAAAGACCCCTTCTTTCAGCGTAAGCCAAGAAAAACAGTTTTATCACTGCTTTGGTTGTGGCGTACACGGCAATGCCATCGACTTCATTATGGAGTTCGAACGTCTCGATTTTGTTGAAGCGATTGAAGAGCTGGCCTCATTTTTAGGACTTGATGTTCCTAGAGAACAGCGCAGCGGTGAAATATCCATGGCGCCAAGAGCCAACAGCGAACAAAAACGTAACCTCTACGATTTGATGGGCGGCATCAGTAATTTTTACCGCTCTCAGCTGAAAATCTCAGCGAACAAACCTGCGATTGATTATCTAAAAAATCGCGGTCTTTCTGGTGAAATCGTACAGAAATTTGGCATTGGCTACGTCGCTGATGAATGGGACTTGGTTCGTAAGAACTTTGGCCAACAGAAAGAAGCCCAAGACATGCTCGTGACTGGCGGCATGCTAATCGAGAACGATAAAGGTAACCGATACGACCGATTCCGTGGACGCGTCATGTTCCCGATTCGTGATCGTCGTGGCCGTGTGATTGGTTTTGGTGGTCGTGTATTAGAAGACGGCACACCCAAATACCTCAACTCACCAGAAACGCCTATCTTCCATAAAGGTAAAGAGCTTTACGGCCTTTATGAAGTGCTGCAAGCCTACCGTGAACCGCCGCAAATACTTGTGGTTGAAGGTTACATGGATGTCGTGGCACTCGCGCAATATGGTGTCGATTACGCGGTTGGTACACTAGGTACGGCAAGCTCTAATGAGCACCTGCAAACCTTATTTAGACAAACTAGTACTGTAATTTGTTCATTTGATGGTGATAACGCAGGCAAGAAAGCTGCTCGCGGCGCAATGGAACATGCCTTAGAGTATTTGAATACTAATAAAACTCTAAAAGTAATGTTCTTACCTGACGGTGAAGATCCTGACTCTTTTGTTAGAACATATGGAAAAGAAAGGCTTGAGATAGAGATGAATAATGCTCTTTCCCTACCTGATTTCTTATTAAAGGACATACTTGAAAGAGTTGTAGATAACAGCAGTCGAGAAGGTAAAAGACATGTAGTTACTCTAGCTGCCCCTCTGCTAGATAAAACCAAAGATCCTTCCCTAAAAGCTTATCTATGGAACGAACTCGCATTAAGAGTAGGCTGGAGTAACGACCAGGTTGATAAATTTCTTTTGGAATTAAAGCGACAAGGGGCTTCTAGTAACAGAGAGCCCGTCAAACCTCAACCGCATAAAGAGCTGAAGCGCACTCCAATGCGTGAAGTTATCGCTTTGCTTATCCAAAATCCGAGCTATGCTGATATGGTACCGGATTTATCAAGTGTCAAAGGCTTACAGTTGCCTGGGCTAAGTTTATTCGTCGAAGTACTTGATAAATGCCATGCGCATCCCCATATCAACACAGGCCAATTATTAGAGCATTGGCGACACAATAAACATGAGGCGCTTCTGTCTCGTCTCGCGAGCTGGGAAATCCCCCTCGACGAAGACAATCAAGAAGACATATTTTTAGACTCATTGGACAATATCCTTGCCCAGTGCGTTGAAAAACAAATTGAAAACCTGCAGGCCAAAGCAAGAAGTGTCGGTTTATCAGCCGAAGAAAAAAGGGAGCTACTAGCTTTAATGCTAGATCTAAAAGCGTAACCCTGTTTGATTAGTCAGCATTTAATAAATTTGTTAACATAATTGGTTTGCATTTGAGAATGCAACGTCCTTCACCAGACCTGAAGTTGGATATCATCTATGGATCAAAATCCGCAGTCACAGCTTAAATTACTTGTTATTAAAGGCAAGGAACAAGGCTATCTGACCTACGCCGAAGTAAACGACCACCTACCTGCAGAAATCGTGGATTCTGAACAGGTAGAAGACATCATTCAAATGATCAACGACATGGGTATCAAGGTAGTAGAAACTGCACCTGACGCTGATGATCTAGCACTTAATGATGACGATGCCAATATAGATGAAGATGCAGCTGAAGCTGCTGCTGCTGCGCTTTCAAGCGTAGAAAGCGAGATTGGCCGTACAACTGACCCAGTTCGTATGTACATGCGTGAAATGGGTACAGTTGAACTACTGACTCGTGAAGGCGAAATCGACATTGCGAAGCGTATTGAAGATGGTATCAATACCGTTCAATTATCTGTCGCTGAGTACCCAGGCACGATTCCATACATCTTGGAACAGTTTGACCGCGTACTCGCTGAAGAGATTCGCTTAACAGATCTAATCAATGGCTTTGTTGACCCAGACGACGATGGCACAGCTGCGCCAACGGCGACTCACATCGGTTCAGAACTTGCTAAAACTGATCTAGAAGACGAAGACAAAGAAGAAGCAGAAGACGACGAGGAAGAAGAAGAGGAAGATACAGGTATTGATCCTGAGCTTGCTCTTGAGAAGTTCACAGCACTTCGCACTAGCTACCAAAACCGTCAACTAGCAATCAATGAATACGGCCATGAAAGTCCGAAAGCCACACTTGCAACGACAATGATGCAAGACGTATTCAAAGAGTTCCGTCTAACGCCAAAACAGTTCGATTACCTAGTAAACGAACTGCGTACTTCAATGGATCGCGTACGTACTCAAGAACGCCTAATCATGCGTCAAACGGTTGAGTACGGCAAAATGCCGAAGAAATCTTTCATTGCTCTATTTACTGGTAATGAATCTAGCGAAGCATGGTTGGACGAAGTTCTTGCTTCAGACAAACCATACGCTGAAAAGATCAAACGTAACGAACACGACATCCGTCGTTCTATCCAAAAGCTGGATATAATCGAACGTGAAACGTCTCTTACTGTTCAAAGCATTAAAGATATCAGCCGTCGTATGTCTATCGGTGAAGCGAAAGCTCGTCGTGCGAAGAAAGAGATGGTTGAAGCGAACTTACGTCTAGTAATCTCGATTGCTAAGAAGTACACAAACCGTGGTCTACAATTCCTGGATCTAATCCAAGAAGGTAACATCGGTCTGATGAAAGCAGTAGATAAGTTTGAATACCGTCGTGGTTACAAGTTCTCTACTTACGCTACGTGGTGGATCCGTCAAGCAATCACTCGTTCGATTGCCGACCAAGCTCGTACTATCCGTATTCCGGTTCACATGATCGAAACGATCAACAAACTAAACCGTATCTCTCGTCAAATGCTACAAGAGATGGGTCGTGAACCACTTCCGGAAGAGTTGGCTGAGCGCATGCAAATGCCTGAAGACAAGATCCGTAAAGTACTGAAAATCGCTAAAGAGCCTATCTCAATGGAGACACCAATCGGTGACGACGAAGATTCGCACCTAGGTGATTTCATCGAGGATACAACGCTAGAACTGCCTTTAGACTCTGCAACGGCAACAAGCCTGCGCGGCGCAACTAAAGACGTTCTTGCAGGCCTAACTCCTCGTGAAGCGAAAGTACTGCGTATGCGTTTCGGTATCGACATGAACACTGACCACACTCTAGAAGAAGTGGGTAAGCAGTTCGACGTTACTCGTGAACGTATCCGTCAGATCGAAGCAAAAGCACTGCGAAAACTTCGTCACCCAAGCCGCTCAGAAACTCTGCGTAGCTTCCTAGACGAGTAATTACACGCTTTAGTGTGGTTAGCTTTTAAGCATAAAATAAAAAAGGTGAGCGTTGGCTCACCTTTTTTGTACCTGTATGATTTAAGTGGCTAAGATGTAAGCGGAATTGCCCCTCATAGTGTCTAGACACCAATGAATGCTTCCCCTATAATCTATGCCCTACGGCCCCTTAGCTCAGTGGTTAGAGCGCACGACTCATAATCGTTCGGTCCCCAGTTCAAATCTGGGAGGGGCCACCAAATTCCGATA
>NZ_JBFSTC010000085.1:0-25197 GCF_041466605.1 Vibrio sp. 10N.247.310.17
AGAAGCGACAGCTTCTCTTTTTTATAAACAACTTATTAGGCTTCCATTCTAACTTTCAATTACGCTAACGATATCTTCATAGAACTCTTTACCTGATAAATGTCGTTTCAAATTATCATGCTGTAATGCTCTGTGAAGAACTGTGAGATTACGGCAGTATAGCTCAACTTAACCAACCAATTCTGATTTACTGAGTGCATATCCTACATAAGGAATCCACCATGCAAAACCAGGAAAAGTTGAATCAGGCCATTGCTGACTTTGAGCACTGGCGATAAACCGAAAACCGAGCCAGTAAACACGTCAATATCCCTGATGAACTTCGTCAGCAAACGGTTAAGCTACTTGAAAATTATCGAGTCGGTCAGAACACTCAAATATTCCTTGCCATTAAACCGGCTGATTTCTGTTTTGCATTGATGTATTTGCCGCCCTGTGCCGTAATCAATTAAAAAAGGAACCACGTAACGGAACCCTGTTTGTGTTTACCAACCACCAGCCAGAACCTGTATTTCGACAGCAGCAAACCTTACAGTCGGTTATTACGTCGATTTCTCGATTTGAAAGTGAACGAGTCAACACTATGGGATCTGATTTCTGTGAGCGGAAAGTTGGCCGACAACAATCTATTCATCTTAAAACAGCTTCAAGATTTCTTGAACATTGCCAGTGCTTCGACAGCTGTCAAAACCAATGCATTACTCACCAAGAACCCTGAAATGGCAGATCAGTTGTTCAACATGCTCAAGCCTGCGCTTACGGGCGTACTCAGTGCTATGCCAATTGGTGAAAGCGATCCTGAGAATGACCCTATGTATAGCAAAGCTATTTATTTCTACGGATGCGCGTGGGTTTGTCGCTCCATCATCGAAGAAGGTATGTCTAATGGTACGGCACCAGACTGGACTGCTCTGGAGCGCTTAAAAACACTTCCGTTACTCAACATGAAAGACAGCTGGTGGACTCAAGCAGGCGTTGTGCAAAAGCTACAGTTAGACAATGCTAAAGAGCCGAAATACAGAATGCAAAAAGGTTCAGAGAAACTGATGGGCCGACGTCTGTGCAAAGTCTGTGGTATCTACCCGTGTGATGAAATTTAGCCTTTGGAATAAACGCTAAGGAGAGAGATTATGGAACTGAATTTACAAGCCTATCGCTGCCCGTCTGCAATGACTCAAGCTCGACTTGCTATAACTATGGCTCATTCAAGTAATGAATCCCTATGGCTTCACTCCATTGAACCTATGCTAGAGCATCATATTAAGGCTTACCTTGCTTCGGAATACCCTAACGCCACTCTCGCTGTGTTTATGGCCAAAGAGATAACAGAAGCGATGCAAAACGAATGGTTGTCTGATGACAGTTTGTTTGATGAAGATGACTTGGATGGGGCGACAGTTCAGTGCTTGTACTGCATTTCATTCAATGAAAACGTGGACAACCTGGCTATACCCATCCAATAAAAAAGGTGCATCTAAACTGAAGAGTCTAAATGCACCAATAACGACACAAGGACGTTCTTATATCGAGGTCATAGTCTTACCAACGCACGACCATTTGCGCTGTGGCGGTATCCCCAGAATCATCATAACCAACAACCGTCACTAACTCTGATTCGCCCGGTTGTCTTAACTCTGAAATCCGTTTACCGATATTGCGACGCTCGTTATCACCAACTGTCCAATCGTATTTGACCATTTTACCATCTAAGTCTTTACATTTTGCTTCGATACGGGCGGTCTTCGAGTACATACGGTAATCGATAGAGCACGTCGGTGGTTGGTTTGGCACCACTTCAATTGGAATGATCGCTTCCGCTTCTTGACCGTAGTTAGTGAGAATTTTCAATTTCAATTCATGGTCACCCGTTAATAGGTTCTCAATATTTGCTGATGACTTCTCTAACTCAGGTTGTAACTCACCATCGACATACCATTGATAGTCTGCCACTCGGTCTGATGGGTGACCACCTCGAATTGTCGGACGGACATTAACATCAAGTGGCGAACGTTGATAACTGTTACTATACCGTGCAGTTAAATCCACAGTGATCGGCTCAGGTTCCAATACCTCCACATATTCAGTAAAGGTGTCGTAGTTACCGCGATCATCTTCTACCGTAACCGAAATTGGGTATATACCCGGTTGTTTTGCGGTAAATCGCGCTCGATGTCCGTAATCTTTCGTCAACTCCAGTCGGCCTTGTCCGTTCCACTCATACAAATAGTACTCGCGTAAATTCGCACCAATTGGACGTCGTAACCAGATCTCAATCACTGAAGGTGCAACGAGCACACGCTGTTTATACGCCACGTCGAATTGTGGGAACTGATACTCCCATACACGAACCTTATGATCGAATTCCGCATACGTTAACGCCTTGGCATCTTTAACCCACGCACGCAGTGTGAATGTATGAAAGTCAGCTCGGTCCAAATCATCATTCGTTGGAGTAAAGTCCACAACATTCGAATCAACAATGGTTCCGTCTGGTCTTACCCATTCAATTTCAAGTTCGGAGTCCATATTGGAATACGGTGTATCGACATCTCCAACCAAAGTTAACGTATCGGTGGTTTCAACATCAGTATCCCCTTTCACTCTTACTCGAACAGGTTTCGCTCGCTGAGAACGTACTGAGCGGTATTCTGTTGCCCAGCTGTGTTCATCGGTTTCATAACCAAGATACGCCGCTTTTGCGATAATCTTGTTGCTGCCTTCACCTGTTGCAGTGTATTCGAGTGTACTACCGCCTTCAGTGAACGTGACTCCACCATCAATAGACCATTTAATAAGCATATTACCGGCATCCGCCTCTTCACCTTGATCAAGAAGCGTGTACGTTCTTGTCATACCGGTGATCAGGTTTGCTGCCCCAACTAGTTCAGTTTTTGGCACTCGGTACGCCATGATTTGTACGACGTCCGTTTCTGCTATCTCCCCTGTGAAGCGATTTGGAACATGACCTTTCACCAACCAAATACCTTCTACTGAGGTACTGAAAGAAAAGCGCTTACCAGGTTCTCCATATAGATTCCACGTACTGCCATTGTCTTCCGATATGTACCATGACACTTCACCAGAGGCGTCTTTGTCATCACGGGTAAGATGTTGATATTGAATAGCGGCATTCATCGGTACAGAACCCGTTATACGCAGTGTACGCAGTTCACCTTCGATTGCCGTTCCTTTCATGATTTTCAAGGTCCCGCGTTGAGAGCGAACCATTGAAACATAATTTTCATTTGGCGATTTTAGTTTCGCTTGTGCATAGAATCGAAGGTCACCGATGTCATCTGATGAGAAGTTTACATCAAAGTCATTCACACCTGATTCGTTCATATCTTGCCAATCCGTCAGGCCATGTAGGTTCTTCTCTTTGTCCATGACAGCAATTCGAACAGACCAATCACCAAGCTCTTCAGATTTGTATACGACATCTCGGTAAAAACTACTATACAGCCCAAATTTCGATTTAACCTTGAATGTGTCAACGGTGGACGTTTCACGAGAAGTTTGCTCAACCTTGAGCCTTGCTCGTGTAGAAGGAACCGCATAAGTCTTCACCGCACTCTCAACTACTTGTTCTGGTAAACGGGCGTAATGAACTTGAACGGCATAATCATCCATCTGCCACAAATCTCGGTGGTTTGCACTGTTTCTGTCTGTGATTACCTTCGTGATAGTGTGCTCGGTGTATCGGTTGGACTGTTTGATGTATTGGCTTTCTAAGGTTTCACCATTTTTAAGGAGCGTAATGTAAATAGGCGACGCCGCTGATTTAACTCGATATCTCCCGATTCTAGATTGCCCCATCTCAACCGCATATATGCCATCTTCAAACATACCGTCGTCGTCGAAGATGATCTCTGGAGTATCTGGGGTATCTGGGGTATGAACGATTAGGCTTGTATCGTCGACTTTGATTAAGTTTTTTCGGCCTTCAGAGTCATGGATATAAATCTCTGCTTCCACTGTCGCAGGACCCGTATTTTCAAATACACCAATCAGCTCAGGGCTCGCAGTATCCCATGCTTCTTCCAAACCTTGAGGGATGACTGTCCAGTTCACGGAACAAGTCATTTGAGTCGGGTTTTTGATCCCTTGTACCGCCTCATGCTCTGACTTGAACATTCTACAAGCTCGACCTTTCGTTTGTGCGAATGTGATGTCTTGGTTCTGCACAAGTGCCACTTTGCGGTCACTGATGTTGTCGTATTCGAAGTCTAAAGGTAAGAATGAAATGGAATACTCTCTTTGAACTACGTTGTTGTTCCCGTCCTTACCACGCACAATGACTTTATGAACTGTATTAGACTCCCATGGGGTTTCCATTTTGATCGCACGAGCCATCTTGAATTCACCAATATGCTCAACGGGTACGCCATCAAGCAAAATATCAGTGATTTCATTCTCAATACTGGTTTCATCTTGCACGGTGAAAATCATATGCTCCATGAAGTTGATTTCATCACCAGTACTAAACAGCGTGTCATTGTTGTACAGACGAATCTCAGGAGGTAAACGGTCTAACTGCATTGCAGTCACTTCCTTGTCACCTCTGTTTGCAAATCTATCTAAGGCTTTTATGTTGCCTTGATAAAATCCATCTACCACTGAACTGAGCGGAATTCGATAGACAAACTTGTTGCCAATCTGTTGAGGGATACCAAAGCTGTCTACTGTCTTCTCGGTATAGGTAACGTGTTCATTTCTGAATAAATCGCCTATATCCCTACCCTCTAGCGTAACAAAATCGGATACACCGACATGATCTGTATGCTCTTCAAAGCTCAAACTAACCTTGGATGGTAACCACCACTTATTTGCTGTATCGGTACTGTGCGGCGAACTGAGAACGACTACAGCTTCATTGTTTTGGACAACCACCGTTTCTCCACCAACATCAATCGAAATATCATTGCTAGTGGTATCTCCGACAGCTTTGACAGCATACTGCTCAATAACGGGCGGTCTGTAATCCCACGCGTATTGGATCTGACTGTTCGGGGCTGATACGACATCGTATTTATCCGAGACTTTTAATGCTGTGGTAAGTTGCCCTGTCAGTGAATCGTCACCAGATAGATGAAAGGCAGAAATGGCGACCACGCATGAATCTTGGCCTTCAGGCACCTCACACGATTCACCAAACTGAGTTAAGGCCACCACCTGATCAAATGGACGAGGCTCGACCTCAACAGTAATTTTGCGAAGTTTTTCATTCTTATCGTGTGTAATGAAGCTCAAGCCTTGATATTGAGCTGAAGTAGTGTCCGTGGTGACATTTACAATCACAGGCGGAACGGGTTCAAGGATAGTGTAGGCCACGCTGTCTTCAATCAATGTGATGCGTTCTTTCTCAATACCATTGAAGTAAGAAATGCGATATGAACGGTAATGCTCTCCTGCAGCTGCGGTAGGTCGACCATCGAGCGCTAATCCATTCGCATTCCAGCTCGGGTCGGTATCACCTGTCCATTCGAAGAAACACTTTAGATTGCTACTGTCAGACGTATACGCTTCTTCTCGCACTGTTTCTAATCTACAACCAGATGCTGCGGCTTCTTTAGCTAAGGCTGAATACTCTTTCACGCCACGATAGATTTCATCAGGGTAAGTAAACTCTACTTTTGGCGGCACACTCGTTATGGAACCGATGATGTACACTGATTTCGCAACAGCAGCAGTCCCTATAACTGTTAGTGAACAACTAATAAGAATTTTGATTAACTTGTTCATAGTGCTCTTCAACTCCAAACGCAATTTCATTGGGATAGGTTAAATAAGGTCGAGAGCAATTTTTGAAATTAACAAGCCTATTTTTGAAGATTAAAGTTTTTCTCGCGGCATTCATTGTAAAGGAGGGATTTGGATTGTTACCCCTTCACGACTATGAAGGGGCTGAATGAGAATGAAGACTTATGGTAAAAATATATGGATTAATAAACCTGGCGCGACCGCGATACCGAACGTGAATAAGGACAAGTATAAGTCCGTGGCTACATATGCGCCGATGTCTTTCTTTTTATCAGAAGAAGATTGTGCATTTTTAGACAGGTGTTTAGATATTTCCGTTCCAAACTTTTCAGACAATGGATGACGTCGATTTGACTGATAAATCTCAAAGACAAATTTATCAAAATGCTTGAGTTCTTGTAGACGACATTTGATAAACGGGGAGACAAGACAGTAGCATACCGCCACCAGTAAAAAGCAAATTATTGTGAGTGACATGCTATTCAATGGGTTTGTCAAAAAGACAATTATCCCCAATTGAAGAGAGATGTATCCAACAAGAAAATTTAGCGTCTTCATTCCAATACCTCCACCACAGGACTATTCACAAAGGGATCTGGCATGGAAAGCAACAACCGCCCCCCAGTTGCATTGAGCAATTCAATATTCAGCGGTTCACTTTCATCATTTGTCGCCCTGACTCCATATGTCATGGTATGGCTTTGGTCTTTAAAGGAAGTTTGATACGCAAAAAAGCAGGTGGCATTTGACGCCTCAGACTTACAAACTTTTGTTACCAAATTCACTGACTGCACCCCACCATGAGCGACAGCAAAATCAGGCCACTGAATCGCCTTTGAATCTAGTGTTGAGTTGTCCATTGCATACAGGTTTAAAATATACTCGCGTGATGATTTTTCCATCATCGTGTAATCACTGAATCGATTCGCTCTCGTTGTCCACATCATCACGGTAACAATAGTGATTAAGGCCACAAGTCCACACACCAGAAGCCATGTCACCTTCACGTTGTTGCCTGATTTTTCATTACATTGGTTAGTACTCAACATCCATAACCTCACTCATTCTAATTGCTACTTGAGACATTGGAGCCTTGGAGTCCGTTGTTTGCCTCTAGCACGAACGAGTAGTCTTCGATGGACTTAGACCACTTATGTAAGTCCGAACAATCAAGACTCTTCAAAGCATAATTTTGCAATGAGTGAGCAAGTGGGTGTTGGACTGCAATGGAGATCGCCACAAATTGAAGCCCAGTAAGCTCCACAGACGTTTCTACGACTGAATCATAAGGAATGTTACATTGGGCGGAAGCATAGCGTGACAAATAGGCGATGGTGTCCCCACACTCCGTTCCACACGCTTCTTTGTAACGACTGATTATGTCGTCACTGGTGTTAGCCATAGCTGAACTCATGAAGACCAAAGTGCTTAAAACCATAGTTAGAATTTTCATTGCATAGTGACCATTGTTGGGGTGTGATTTTCATTGTAAGGAGCGGTAGAAATAAGTTTTTCAAACAAGGAAGGTAATTTGGACTTTAAATTGACAAGCAGGTTTTGGAGCCTGCTTGCCTATTTGGGAGATCATTTGCATAACTTATTTTCTTTCAAAGAAAGGACATTGTTATGCGGCGTTTTCGACTTGTTCTTCGTCTTCATTTTCCAAGTCATCCATGTCAGTCGCAAATGACTCGACCCGACGCGTCTCTAAAATTTTATCGATGGCTTGGTCTTGGGTGTACCCCCGTTCCATCAGAGCCGCTAATTCCATTTTGTCTTTCGGGTCCGTGGAGTACATCAGCAGCATTGCAGGAGGCGCGTAAAAACGCACAACCTCTTTGATGTCATCACCAATTTGGAAGAATATTTCTGAGTACCTATTTTTACGGGTCCTAATCGATTTGAGAATTTCGAATTCTTGGTCTGACAATGCCACCAGCTTGTCATTTTTAACTTGATTAATCGTGTCTGATTTCTGATACAGGAAGCAACGATATACACAGTTGGCGGCTATGGCTTTACCTACAGATGAACCATACAAGTCACTCAACAATTGGGTGATAATCCAAGCACTAGCATCCACCTTCCTAAAACGCCTAAAGGCACTCTCAAGGAACGATGATACTGGGTTAGCACCTGTGGACCCTTGCTTTTCTTGAAGGAACTCCCAACACTCATCCACAATGAAGGCTTTCGAACGACGCTGAGAACCGGCTTGAGCATCACCCAAGAAGAAATGTTGGTAACACAGGTTGATGATCTGCATTAAGGCAATTACCTGCAATTCCGGTTGCGACTTCAGCTCTTCTAATTCACAGACAATGAATGGGTTGTCCAGCGTTGGGGGCGGCTTATTGACCGTAAACATATCGCCAAACATTTCGCCTTCACGGAATGGTTTTAACTGTTCACCAATGTCATTCAGCTCTTTACGAGAGCTCGCAGAACACATATCAGCGAAGATCGTGACACTTGAGTCGCGACCATGCTTATCCCACATCAATTTCAAAATGGTCGTCATACCACGCTTCTGCAACGTCGTGAGCGTACCATTGGGCTCTGCCATCACCGACAGCATTTCCAAAATCATACCAGCCTGCCCTTCCTTACCACTGAACTCAACAATGGACGGGAAAGGGTTGAGTGAGAACTTCATATCTTGACCGAAACTGATAAATTGACCATTCAACGCTTCACACAAACGGTAGTAGCTTCGACCCACATCGATAATCATTGCCATACCACCATCGCGCTTGGCTTCAGCAATATGTTGAGCGGTCTTCATCAGCTTATCGATTTCTGACTTGGGTAAATTCATCATGTTCCATAGATGCTGGCTTGGCATCTTGCCTGACCCCAATATGCACGTCACAATGTATTGGACGAGAACCGACTTGCCCGAGCCCGACTCCGCGACAACGATACCGTTCATTGAGCCATCGGTTTCAAAAGGATTGAACCCAAACATCGACATGTCTCTGGTTACAAAGGGGATCACAGGTTTACTTGGTGAGTTGCCAGATGAACTGGAAATTATCGGGCTCATGAACGCGCAGACATCAGACGGTACTAAGTTATAGCGGTCTAATCTTTTGCGAGTCACAGGGTCTGGTGCGAAAGGTAATGAATGCAGGAACATAGGTGGAGTCATGTACTTGTCTTCTTCCAATTCGAATCCTGCAGGGGTTGAAGCTACTTTCTTGAAGCGTGCAATCTCCGTCTCTAAATGCTCCTCATCATCACCAAAAATCATAAACTGAAGATACGCATTCACCATCTTCGACTTCTTTTGCTCAATTTTGGTAAAAGCTTCATCAAAGTCAGCTCGCTGCCAACGAACAGTATCATTCCAATTTACTAATTTGTTGTTTGCCTGCATTGTCATGTATTTACGGCGACGCTTAATCTTACCCTCTTCTTTTTTAGAGTTAGGGTAATGGACATTCAATACAATCATGAAGTTCGACCATGCTGTAGAATGCCCATATCGCCAATCACTAAAGACATTCAGCATGTCACCAAAGCCCAGTGTTTTTGGGTATTCTTTGGGAGTAAGCATCGATATAGGCCGCTCATCAATGATGACCTTCGAATCGGTAAACTCGATTTTACCGCCCTGCTCCTGAACTTGATCTCGGGGCATGTAGGCTTCGTTTTTATTAACGTCTCCTTTGCGCCAAGTTGACGAGTCCTTTCTGTTCATGAGCCTTTGCATGAAGTGTAGCCAGCCCCACTGATCCATCGGGGTACAGAACAAGCCGACCTTGTTCAATGACTCTTCTGTATCAGTACGTAGATTATTGAAGTGTTTAAGTTCCTTTTTGGTAGGCACGCCAAAGTTGCCTTTGATTGGAACCTTCACTACGAAGTAACAATCAAACATGCGAGCTCGACAGTCGCTATCACCAAACCCTGATTGTGATGATTGCTGGAAGTGGTTAATCAGCCCCTTTGAAATCGAATTCAGTCTGTCGTTTGCCTCACCTGTTTGTCGACCTCCGTGGTACATAGAAAAGCTATTGGTGAAAGGGCTTAAATTATCATTCGCCCAAAACAAGACCTGAATAAACGTGTCTTCCGGCCAATCGGCCTTATAGATTTGTTCTAATAGCTCCTGTAACTCATCGTTAACGGCTGGCACCGTTTCAATCTTGTACATTAAGCCAATGTAACTGTCTTCGAGCTCGAAATATTTGTGCTTTCGGTTGTAGTCCAAGACAGGGAGAAGATCGCCAAATTTGGAGTTTTCGAATTGCTTAAAAAATCGTGAAATCGCACCCATGATATATGCCCCCTTATTGACGCAGTTGATCGATTAGCGAGTTCGCATTACTTCTCGCATTCTCTCTTAACTCAGAGTCGCTGATAGCCGGTCTTGCATTGCGTGACTCGACGCCAATCTGACCATCATCATTCACATCGTAGTTTTGCTCTTGGCTTTCCTTTCTGACATGGAAGTTGACGTATTGAGAATCATTGGTCTTAGCGCTTCTATCGACGACCCAAGTTCGCTGTGTTGCTTCGATGAATCCATAACCAGGGATCTGTAAGGTTTCTTTGTCTGTATATGGACGCACCAATGTACGAACAATATCGGCAGGCTTTCGCATGGCTAGGGGTTCTGGAGCCGGAAGAAGTAAATGCTGATATGCCGCTTCGGGTGAAGCTAACGCTGGAGCTTGAGAAAAGTTTGCGTGTTGTTGGGTTTCATTCACTGATGCTGAGTCAGCCTCAATGTCCGTTCCGTATTTTTCTTTGTATTGTTTCCCTGTGATGGTTTCGCCATCTTCGTCTGTGACCATGACACGTTCGTCACCTGTCGCCTTCGCATAGTCTTCAGCATTGTTATAGACATTGGTTAGCTCATAAACTTCTCGGACGGACGCACACGCTACACCACTTTTCGCGCCTGGACACACGCCCTCTTCTTCGCCTACGACAGAACAACCGGCTAAAGTAAGCAGCGCAAATGAGATAAATATGGATTGTTTAATCATAGGTCGATTCCTTCTACGATAATGGACGTGAGTTGAGCCTTACTCGTTGGCAGCCCGATAATGGAAGATGTTTTGTTGTTGAAAAATGCAGGAAGCCCAACACGGCCCGGACTCATTATCTGTAGAGACGCGTAAGTTGAATTCACTTTGGTAATGGCTTCTTTACACTGGCTATTTGGTGGGCGGGGGTATTTAGCTTCAGACCAAGTGCCTTCATATAAGGCGTGCAGCGCTTTGTCCGGATCATCGGAACATTGGGCTAACAACGTATTTTCATACTCCTTATCATCGAAGACAGGCACGATTGCTATGCGGAATCTTTTATCAGGGTGCTGCTTCTCAAGGATCTCTACGAAGTCACCGCAATGCTTACAACCCGTTGGTGCAATAAAGAGGGTCCCACCAAAAACTTTGGCTAATGGGTTTAAGTTAAACCCCGCAAAATCTTCTTCTGGGTTGATTTTCATTTTCTTCAAGTCGACATGGGATGCCGCGTAAAGCTCTTGTGGGGAGTTTACGAATTTGGTGTGAACGGTTGAGAATAATGAACCGCCCTTGATAAGAAATTTTCCATCACCGGTGGCCAGTAACATTTCACCGGTATCCAGCTCCATCATAATTAGCTTGTCGGTTTCAATTTCATAACTTGAAACCACATTGATGTCGGCATTGAGGAAATCTTGCGTTGGGGGTTCAGCTGCGACTTGAAGGCTGGCAAGCAACCCTAAGCCCAACATACCTTGAATTTTGTTTGACCATTTCATAGCAACACTCCTAGTTAGTACCAAGAGTTTGCCAAACTTAGATCTGCATAATTTAAATTAGTGAGCCTTATTTCACGGCTTAATTGAATTTTATTGGTGACAGAGGTGAAGTGTTACATCAGAAAAGGTATTTAAATTAACGATAATCAGGGGATGAGGTTCACTTTCCCACAACTAACTATCGCAAGGTATAGTGTTGTTTAACTCCGCCTTTAGAGCTTGTATTAAAGCAAGAACAAATCGCTAATATTCATCGCACAAAATAACGTTAGATGGTATTTCAATGTCACAACCATCTTTATCTTCAATACTTATGCCGCCGAGGTGGAAATTGATTCCGAGGTAAAACCGCTCTAAACATGCTCGACCTCCTGCGTTAGTTCCTTGACCAGCAACTTCGACGTCCACATATCGATATTCGTTGTTAAATTCATCAAACACTTTTTGCCTAGATATCAAGCAACCCGTTTCATAGGCCATTATCTGACCTCGAATGCCATTTCTATACTTGGGCTTAACGTAGACCATTTCCAAAACGACTCTAATCGAATAGTACCCATCATCGTTATGTTCAAACTTACTTAAGCTGCAAAACCCGATCAATTCTTTTGGGTTTCTAGGGTCGACAAAGAAAATGAGCTCATAGAGATTCGGGTCAAGAAAACAACGTACATTAATCCCATTCTCGCTTTCCGGTATCGACTCTCTTACACTATCAAGAGTGAATAGTTGGTTTTGAATTGGTATTGAAACCATCCAGTTATGTTCTACAATCTCAGTTTGATTAATTTGTGTATTGAAAATATCCCCGAAACTGTAAGTAGATCCGCACATTGTTTCAAATTGAATTTTCAATTGATGGAATAAATCAGAGTACTTCAATTTATCCATTTGCTCTAAAGTAGAATCATCCAGATCAGAATAATTTTTGTATTTAATTAGCATAATGGTGCTCTCCGTAAATTGCTCATGCCTGACTGTCATTTATTGAGCGTGATGTCAGTTTCAGAAATTAATTCGTTTAGGTTTCTGATCCCTTTCCTGTCAGTCTTTCTAAGGTATCGGTTAGCAGACCAAGCGATAATTGTTGGTCGACCAAAATGCATTTCGACGTTCCTGACTGATTGTTGCCATTCTTTAAGTCCCCCATACCCCGTAATTGCAAGTCAGCCTCTGCCAAACTGAACCCATCAGAGTGATTGACCAACAAATCCAGTCGGTCTATGGATGGCGTTTTGAGTTGGGTAGTAGGCAGTAGGTCACAATGCCCGATACCTCCTTCCCGCGCTACGCGACCTCGGATCTGGTGCAGCGTAACCACACCAAGATTTTCAGGGTTCAGCACAACGACATAGTTCAGTTTTGGTATTGTGATCCCAACCTCAATCAATGTGGTCGCAATCAATATTTTCCCCTCACCCGACTTCATTGCATTTATGGCAGTCTCATTGTCTTGTTTAGACAACCCACCATGGGACAATTTAACGATGTCACCATACATCGCTTTCCAGTCATCAAAGAGTTGTTCAGCACTGGCTCTGTGTGAAACAGCTTGAGCTTTGGATTCACCTTTCATGGTGCTAATGATTAACACCTTGTCACCACGATTGATGCGTTCTTCAACTCGACAGATAACCTCATCGATTTGGGTATGCTCGTAACGGGTAGTGATCACTTCTCTAGGTGTGTGGTACTTGGTTAATTTGAAGTACGGCAGCATGCCAAAACTCATCATCGCTTGCGTTCTAGGAATGCACGTCGCACTCGACAACAACAGATGTGTCCGGCCATGAGTTATTAATGTGGATTCTTTTTGTTCAAGCCCCATTTTTTGCTCTTCGTCGATCCACAGTAGGTCGATAGGCATATTGTTGTGATGATGGAGCAAAGCCGTCGTACCAATCACGACACGGGTGTCTTCTGTCATCTCGTTGATGCATCGATAGCCTTTACCTACGAAGTTGTCATGCTCACTCTCAGACAATAAAAACTCGATGCCAATATCTGGCCAGCAGTTGTCGATCTCTTTATAGATTTGGGCTCCTAATATTAGGTTGGGAACCATAATGACGACACAACCACCAGCATCAACAACATGACGTGTCAGTATCGCGCCAATGACGGTTTTCCCCGTCCCCACATCCCCGAATAAGACACTTCGTGGGGCTCTGTTGTTAATCGCGGCTTTGATACCGCTCACGGCATCCAATTGTTCATCCGTCAGTTGAAACGGGACGACATCATTGAAATAGGTATCGTCTTTGTCGAGCTGAAATGGGTGAGTTAAATTTGGTTCGCCTTCCACTTCTGAGAACAACAAAGTAGCTGCTATTCTTTGTAGTATAGCGTTGCATTGTTCACTTTCTTCCAATGAATTTGGGAAATGCACAAATCTCAAAACCTCTTCTAAACACAGCGAGTGCGCTTCTAACAACCGTCTAATTTTCCCGTTGCTTAGATTTAATTTCGCTAATTCTTCTCGTATCTTTCTTGCCGTCAATGGGATCAGTTCATCAATATGCTGCTCCAAAAACTCAGCATACTTCAACCCTTTGAGTTGCTTACTTTTGACTTTATAGACCGGAGTGATTTTACCAATGAATTTTTCATTCAATGGCTGCGGGTGGTTGATAAACAGCGCGGTTCCGACTTGTTTCACTTTGCACAAGTAATAACCTCGATCATTAAGTCGACTTGCCAATTGTTGGCCGTATTCACTGTCTAATTTGGCAAAATGAGAAAAACGTTGAGCGACGTTTCGGGAGTCAACAATGCTGCCATTAATGACAGTCGTTCGATTGTATGATTCAGAAATAGAAGTCACTGTCCCTTGAATAACCACACAGTCACTGTCCGTAAGATAGGAAAAGTCAGACACCACTTGTCTCGTGTCCAGATACGCTTCAGGTAACCGCAACAACACTTGCCAAACAGGAACTTTAAATGTGTCTTTGATGTACTTTATATCCAGCATTCTCGCGTTTCATTCTGATTCAATAATGCAGTAGTTATACACGTCTGAGCACTATCATTTAGTTACGATGGCTCTCAGTAATATGAAGTTGATTTAGAACGTCTTTACGAACGCTTACTGCTTTAGAGTCAGCTCATAAACCTTCTCGACCGGTTCTTCGATGTACCTACGTGTAACAGTTAACTCAACACCGCTGGTGGTTTTGGTTATTCTAAAGTTTTGGTTTGGAGACTGAGCCAAAACAGAGCCGTCATCATTAACAATCACGTCAACGGGTAATCGTTTCCCAAACGCCTCAATGTAGTCAGCTCCGACGTTGAATTCTGCAGCGCCGTCTGACGATACAGAGCTCCACTGGCCAACATAGGCATGAGAATCATCGAAGAAAACAGAAGAGAACTTTAGAACCAGAACACCAGACAGTACGAGTACACCACATAGGGTCAGTGTCTTTCGATTTATACATATCGACATAATGAATTCCTATAAACATGAGAACCCCATATTACTTGTGGTAGAAGTCGATTTTGCTAAATAGCGAGGGGAATTTGAGCTGCTATTTGATATTTGGGGAGTCGAAGTTAGCTCTAATCCTGATACCAATACTCCGAGCAGTTCAATGATGGTCGTTTCAGAATGTAATCCCAAGTTTTCATTGTTCTGATTAGATAATTGGTCTTGATGTTGACTGTCTTTGAGTTATAGCAACCGACGGCTTCCCAAACATTACCCTTAGCGTAGGTAAGGCATCCTTTGAATATATCTGCACTGATACGGATATTGAGAACAGGGTCAGTGGCAACATCTACCCAAGACTTATTAGGGTAGTTTCGTAAGATGTATTTGGAATGGATTGTATTCACCTGAGCGGGACCCAAGTCATAGGAATCGTTAGTATTTTTTACTTTACTGCCGATTTTGCCCCCCTCGCCAACCACAAGTAAGTTAAGAAAGTCTCTCGGGACATACTTCTCTCCTGCGACTTCAGCAACAATGCTGCATCTACTCGCGTTTGATAAAGCAACAGTATCTAATTTTGTGTCATGGATATCTGGCAAGAAAAACACGGAGATTCTCCTTTTCGTGGCCAATGATTGAAAGTCAGTATTGACTAAGTATGTTCCTGTGGTGATACACCTTTTCTCTTCATCTTTAATCTTCACTCGTTGAGCGGAAGTTTTTGATGAGGGAAGTACCCGACAACGTTCTGTCCCTCACTAGTCATTTGAAACAACTAGCTTCAAGCTAGGCTTAGTTAAACCAGGTTTTGCTTTAGGAACTACCCCCCGATTATGTCTCCGTGACGATTTTTGATTACATGACCAGTGAATGCGAACTGGTCTAAAGCATCTCTCAGTTGAGGATCGTCCGTTCCGATAGTCGCGAGGTACAATTCAGGCTCGTAACCGTTGGCTTTCAATAGCTTTAATGCTTTTTCCTTATTACTTTTTTCCTTAGCGTTTCGCAAATAAGCAATCGTCTTTTGGAGTACCAATGTCGCTATCACAACTGAAATGATTAAAAGAAGGTTTGTCATTATTATCTCCTTGTTACGCTGCTACTGGTTTAAGTTCTACGATTTCGTAGTCAGGAAATCACACATTCCTGCAACTGTTCCATAGCAAGCGACTGAATTCGCAGGGAGCTTTAGCGTCGTTTCACTGTTTGAATTATCAGCGAGTGCAACCGAAGCGACCGTCATCAAACTCAACAATACAACCATCTTTTTCATTAACTACCCCGGCAACTCTAAGAGGATTTAGACTCTGACTGTCAGTTATACACGTCTAATCACTTGGGTTTACGAATTAGCGAAGCCATTTAAGCTTCTTATTTGACAATGGCACTCGATCCCAATCACATGATGAGGGATCGTCTTCAAATGAGGTAAACAGATAAAATCGTCCCACTAATTACATTTCTACGTCAGTGTCTATGCCATATTTCTCGTACTGGTTGTCTTGATGAATGGAACTGGAAACGTTATGGAAATGAATACAAAGTGTGTCCCTGTCAGAACCGCTGCGTGCTTAATTGTCGCCTTCGCGTGTTTGGCCGTGTATATGCTCACACCCAGCCGCACCGATTACTTAGATGCACGAGTAAACTTGTTATTTTCTCAATGCAGCTCAAGTCTTTTGGAAGATGAGTTCAAAATGGAACCATGTGAAGAGCTCTATCGAACCTACGCCAACATCTCGCGCAGTACCGCTTATCACTACATATCGGATAACGTGATGTTTAAACTTCATGGCGAGATTTCGAAGCTGGGCTACTCGTTGGACATCAACCAGGTCACCGATGGATTTATGCAAAAACTTCCGTCAGGCAAATACCACACGACACGACGCAATAACATCATCGACGCATTGATTAGCTCTCCAACAGAGTCCGTCGATTTTGATTATGAGGGAGGCATCGACGCCTCGCTTTAGTAATTTGGGAAACCCAAAAATCCAATCGTTTGATTGTTGCGATTGAACCCACTCCGTTGTTAACTTTTTGGGTTTCCCTACCACCTCCCCCACTCAATTCTCTAAATTCACTCTCAAAAGTTGTATCAACTATGTCCTAGTATCCGATGGGCATTACCATGTTAAAGTTTAATTTATACCACCCAGTGATTAACCTCATCCTCTCCCACGATGGCGTTATTGACGAACTCGACCTAGAAACTAACGTTGTCAGTGATACAGCGACACGGGTTCTCATCGATACCTGCTTCCAATTGCACGAAGATAAACAATCAATCGATTTAAACACGATTAAAGCGCGTGTATACGCTGAGTATGGGCAAGAGGGAGTCGACGCGATTACTACAGTTGCCATGGAGTCACTAGCGCAACCAGCAAACATAAATGCTCTTTCTGACTATGTTTCGCAAATCAACGACACTAACAACAAACGAACACTTCAGGTGGAGCTTCAAAAGCTATTAACACAATGTTCGTCAAACAAGACGACCGATGAAATCATAGGTTCGATGCATTCTGTTGTTGAGTCTTATGACGAAGTGGAAAAGGACAATGAGCAAGGCCCAATTTCATTGAAAGATGCCTTTGCTGCAACGCTGGACAACATGGAGCGCAGAAGCAAAGGGGAATTTAATGCATTTAAGTCGGGCTTTGCATGCTTTGAAGCACTTGGTGGATTCCGACCTGCAGATTTCATCATCCTTGCAGGCCGTCCATCTCATGGCAAAACCACCTTACTCCTGAACGTTATCAAAAACTCAAGTTATCAAAACGATGCACCATTCTTATTTTTCTCCCTTGAAATGAGCTCTGAATCGATTGGAGAGAATTTGCTATCTAACTTGGCAAGCGTACCACTGAGTAATATTCGAAACGCCAGCATGAGTGATACTCAATGGGCTGATTGTTCATCTGCGCTAGGTAGATCCGGTGATTACAATATTGAGATGGATGACGGTTCAATGACCGTCGAGGAGTTGTGTCGTCGCGCACGTCGCTTTTATCGGCAGCATAATGGAAAGATTTCTGGTATTGGTGTGGACTACATTCAGTTGCTAACCAGTGAAAAATACAAAACTGATAATAGAAACTTAGAAGTCTCAGAAATATCACGACAGCTCAAAGCGTTGGGGAAAGAGTTACAAGTACCTGTTATAGCACTATCCCAATTGTCTCGCGATATCGAGAAGCGTGCTGATAAACGCCCAGTGAATTCCGACTTACGAGAGTCAGGTTCGCTAGAGCAAGATGCGGATATCATCTGCTTTATTTATCGACCGGAAATGTATGATCCTCAAAATGAACCTGGTGTCGCTCATTTGATTATTAGCAAAGCTCGTAAATCAGCTATAGGCTCTGCAAAAACAACCTTCATTGGAAAATACGCTCAAATTAAAGATTCCTTCAATTACACGCAAAGCGCACCACCAGCTGCGTCACCTATTGCTGATCAATACCAAAGGACCGACAACAAAAAGCAGAATACCGAAACTAACGATACTCTGCCAAACAACAGTCCCAATGGGAGTGGAATTGAGTTCATCAACTAAGCAAGCGCACGTTCCCATGACTTAGAAAGTGACTTATGTGCGCCTAGCTTTTGTAAGGCGCTTGTCTTAACTTGGGTATATCGAGACGAGGAGAAACCGAGAGATTCAACCAAGTCGTTTCGATTCAATGTACCGGCTACTAATCCCATCTCATTCATGATCACAATTTTCTCGTTCGCATTGAGGGTCTTTAACTGGGCAATCAAGTGCTGTCTCAACTTAAGATGCGTCAAATCCGACACCACATTGTCGCTACATCCACTAGTTACCCCATATCGATTGTCGTTCGAACCTTGCTCAAAGTCATACAATGGTTTGGGTAAGTACGATGATGCACTGGAATCTGGGGTCAGCTTGTTGTTGGTTTTCTCGGAATTAATTTCAATTGCTTTTGAATACGCGCCTGAGATGTCCCGGTCTGATACTTTCACCATCAGTGTATGGTGGAGCTCTTTTCTTGATACAACGGTCTTAACGCGAGCGCTCGCGTAAGTATCAAAGCTCGCTATACCCGTATGCTTATAGCAGCGTGCAGCACGAATCGTTTCCAAGGCAGCCTCTTGTACACGATCTGAAAGATAGTCGATATCATAGTTATGGCGGCGTAGTAACTTGCGGAAACTGTTTAATGACTTCAGCGTTACGTTCTGGATAGCAGTATTCAAATCTTTGAGCTGAGTCGGCTCAGGGCAACCTCGTTCCACCATTTCGTAAACCACGAACGCTGTCACTTGTAATTCGTTAAGAACAAAGTCGTCAGTTGCCTGTGACTGAAGTAGCTCTGCTGGAGTGTGTCTGTTAGAGACAACGTGGCCAACATAATTGGCGCAAGTTGCATCATTGGCAATTTCTGAAAGCTTCTGCCTCCAATTCGGTGTTGTTTGAGTAATTTCTTTGAACACCTTCCTTGTTGTAGTGGCCAATGTTTCAAGCACTTCTGATTGCGATTCTTTTACAGAATTAAAGCTTTCTGTAATGAGGGAATTCATTCTACTGATCGGGTCCATAGTTACGCTCCATACATTTTTTCATAACTGGGGTGGGTAAACTCATTATGGTTTTCCCCGATCATCGCGTCAATTTTCTCCCCCCGTTTCAATCTATCTCGAAAAAAAGTTCTCTTAATTGAAAACATAACGTTGTTCATCGAGCACTATGTTACGACCACTCAAATCGAGGAATCTAATGATGGCACCTTTGTTCAAGAAGACAGCGACGACTTTATTTACAATTTTGGCAATTGGTTCTGCAGCTACCGCATCAGCTTCTGAAGTTGAAATGTCACAACAACAATTCAACTCGATGCTTATGAAAGCGTTCCAATCAAACCCTGAACTCTTAATCGCAGGAGTGGAATCCGTGAGGACATACCAAACAATGAAGCATAAACAAATGTTTTCAAAATCTTTGTATTATGATGAAGATACGCCAGTTCTTAATGAAGCTGGAGAGATCACTATCGTAGAGTTTTTTGACTACGCATGTGGGGTATGTAAGAGAGGTGCAACAGAGTTGGCTCCCCTAATAGGTAAAGACAAACGCATTCGATTCGTGTATAAAGATGTGTCGATTTTAGGCCCTAATTCGGCTGAATTAGCGAAGATAGCCATTGCTGTAAATCAGATCTCTCCCAATGCGTATCCAGCATTCCACAAAGAGCTTCTTTCAATGCAGCAGTCCATCCCACAGAAGGCATACGAGCTTGCTGAACTGATGGGGCTAGACAGTACGCTTATCAAAAAGACTGCGAATTCGTCACAAGTAAGTGCTATTTTAAATAAAAATAATAAACTTTTTAGAGATCTGAAACTTACTGGAACTCCAACTTTTTATATTGGTGAAAAAAAGTTTGGGGGCCTAATCAGTCGTCAACAGATGATCGAAGAAGTGAACCTTCAGTATAGCCAACTGGTAAACCAAACTAATAGGCAGGCAGTTAGTAAATAGGAAGCATCGTATATTGGTGTGGAGGTATTTACTCGTATGGCCCTGCAAAGTCACTCCAAGGAGGGAGTGGAGCAGACTAACTACAAGTAGTAAGGCATAACTACGAAATCACCACACATACTCCCCCCGTTCTACGGGGGTTTTTTTTAGCTGTAGTACCACAACGTAATCACTATATTGCTACAAGCGTGTCATCATTGTGCCACAACCTTTCCTACGGCTGCTTCACCAAGTTCAAAGTTACGCCAACCACTTTGGATATAAACTATACAAAACCGCCTAGCATAATTATAATTAATTCAGTTCTCAAAACCTTCTAAGTTCTCTACCACTATCCGGTAGTTCCCTTATTAGTCGGGTGATATGTCCCGTTGATCATACCAGTCCTCGACTGAATTTATTGAAAATGTATTTTTCACTGATCCCTCACCGCGTGTAGCAAACGTCACACAGCACACCTAAGCAGATTGTCACAGTCTTCTTTGGCGTGCTGTGTGGTGACAGTTACGTGTGGTGAAAAGTCGGATAACCTGGGGATAGGCTTCGACTTAACAATAATAAAAGTTGCCCTGCATTGGAGCAGGGCCTTTTTTTACCCACAAAAGACTCTTTACCCTTGGCATTTTTGCTTTCCACGCTTGAACAACACTTTGATTTTCATTTTCCTTCATAGAATTGGTCATTGATGTATACAAAAGAAATCAACATGAGATAAGAAAAAGGTTTTCTACCATGACAAAAGTAACTTTGTACTTACTTCCGCGAGGGAACACTCATCACACTGGCCCCGACTTCTATAAATTCATCGATTCAACTTACAAAAAGGAATTGGAACTGCCTTCTGAGCTGATCCAAAAAGGGGTAATTCTATCGTTCGGTGATGGCGAAGATTCGTATCATGTGTGTATCCAAGGGAAGCCCTACTGGTTAGAGGCGCATGCGAATGCGTTCGAACACTTCGGTGGCGTACCACAACTCTTAGTTCCCGATAACCTACGCAGCGCAGTCACCAAAGCCAATCGTTATGAGCCGAGACTGAACGACAGCTATCAAAAGCTGGCTAATCACTATCAAACAGCCGTGATGCCTGCTCGCCCCTACAAACCGAAAGACAAAGCCAAGGCAGAGAATGCCGTGCTCCTAGTAGAACGCTGGATCATGATGCGGTTGCGACACCAAGCCTTCCACACTTTTAAAGAGTTGAATCTCGCCATCCGTGAACTCATGAATGAGTTAAATCAGCGTGAGATGAAACAGTATGGCGCCAGCCGCCAAGCGCTGTTCGATAAACTCGACAAACCTGCATTAAAGCCACTGCCTAGGCAGCGTTACCTGTATACCGAAACTAAACGAGCCAAAGTTGGCCCTGACTATCACATCGAATATCGCCGTCATTACTACTCGGTTCCCCATCAACTTGTTGGTCACCATGTCGAGTTGGAAGCCTCTAATCGCCTGGTGCAGATCTACCATCAAGGTAACTTGGTGGCCCAGCATCCACGTAGCCAAAGAGAGCGAGGAAACAGCACCCAACCAGAGCACATGCCAAGCAACCATCAACATCAGAAGTGGTCGCCAGGGCGCTTGCTTAGCTGGGGAGCCAATATCGGCCCAGCCACACGAGAAGTCGTCAATAAGATGATGAACTCCAAGCCTCATCCAGAGCAGTCTTATCGTTCCTGCCTTGGCTTGCTCAGCCTCAGTAAAACCTATGGCGAATCGCGCCTAGAGCAAGCCTGTAAAGATGCACTGATGCTAACAAAACCCAATTACACCTTCGTCAACAATCTACTCAAGAACAATCGTGAAGGGCAACTGAGTAAAGATAAAGCGAATACGCCGAACCTTGTTCACAGCAATGTTCGTGGCCCGAACTGTTATCACTAGGAGAAAGGATATGAACGTACTCAATGACCAACTTAAAACCCTGCGCTTGAGCCATGCGGCGAAAGCGTTAGAGCATCAACAAGAGCAACTGACCACCTACGCAGAGCTGGACTTCGAGGAGCGGTTAAGCTTGCTTCTGGAGAGTGAAATCTTGAACCGTAATCAGAGCAAAATCCAACGCTTGAAGAGACAAGCAAATCTGAGAGTGGATGCCCAGCCGAGCCAACTCATCTACAAAGAGGGACGAAACCTCAATCGTAAAACAGATGAGCGAACTTCTGACGGGCAGTTATCTGCATAAGCATCAGAATATCTTGATCACAGGCCCAACAGGTGCTGGCAAAACCTATCTTGGTTGCGCTCTGGCAACCAGTGCCTGCGACCAACAGCAAACCGTCAGGTACTACCGATTAACTCGCTTGCTTGATGATCTGACCGCAGGTCGTCTGGATGGTAGCTATCAAAAACAACTTCAGTCGCTGGCTAAGAAAGGCTTACTACTCCTCGACGACTGGGGGATGGAAAAACTGACTCATGAGCATGCTGGTCACTTGTTAGAAGTGCTTGAAGACCGTTACCAAAACAGCAGCACAATCGTCATCAGCCAGTTACCAGTAAAAGAGTGGTACAACATGATAGGCAACGCCACTGTCGCTGACGCTCTAATGGATCGTCTAGTTCACAATAGTCATCGAATAGAACTGGGAGGAGAATCAATGAGAAAACTGGCGCAATCCGAACACTTAGAGTAAAAATAGGGAAAGAGAAAAAGTGCTGGTTCAGGTGTTCGGAATAAACCGAAACAAGCGTTCGCAATCACCGAAATACGCAGGGGAGCAGACGCATTCGAAATGAGTTGGCTAAAAAAGGCCACAACGTTAATCGTAAACGTGTCGTTCGGCTAATGCGAGACATGGGCATTGGGGCTATTTACCCCAAGCCTCGAACGACCCTAGCGAACAAAGCACACAAGGTTTATCCCTACCTTTTGCGTGATATCGAAGTCACTTACCCAAACCAAGCTTGGGCGATTGACATCACGTATATCCCGATGGCTAAGGGATTCCTGTATTTAGTCGCCATTATCGACTGGTATAGCCGAAAGGTGCTGTCATGGCGGCTATCCAACACGATGGACACGAGCTTTTGTATCGAAGCCCTTGAAGACGCGCTTAAACATTATGGACCGCCAGATATCTTCAACTCAGATCAAGGCAGTCAGTTTACCAGCACCGAATTCACACAGAAGCTAATCGACCATGGAGTCAGGATAAGTATGGATGGGAAAGGACGCTGGGTCGACAATGTTTTCATCGAGCGATTATGGAGAAGCCTGAAATATGAGGAGGTTTACTTAAAAGCTTACACCACGCCCCGAGAAGCAGAGCTTGAAATCGGCCACTACATGGTGTTTTATAATGAGGAGCGTAACCATCAGGGACTCAATGACCTCACCCCTGATGAAGCCTACTTTGGTAGGCAGAGATACGCTGCATGAGTTGGATCAACCACTTAAGATATTAGCTTATGTGTCCAACCATTGGGGTCCACTTCTAGGCTCCCCCCACTTCTACTAGGGTGTATTTTCTAAGTTATACCAAAAACGGCGACAACAGCTTGTCAGTTAGTTTCATTGTTAACCTATAGTAACTGCCCATCTAAGTAGATTTTCAGCTCTTGTTTGACACTATACGTCGCTCCTGATTTCAAACCATCTGAGTGCACTTTTATTTGTTCCACTAGATGGGGGGCCAGCGACTTTTCAAATAACTTATGGAGGCCATTCAAAGATTGGCGCACAAAGTCTTTTGTCATTTTCGGAGTAACCTGAGTTGGTGATTGCCTCCATTCCCCTTCATCCTCTAACCCCATACTTTTATAAAGTCTAACATCCGCTTTGATAGTGTTGAGTATTTCTAAATAGCGTTGCGTATGGGTCACATCATCTTCAAAAAAGCGATCTAGCGTCTCTTTTCGATCTGAGTGAGTTAAGAAGAACAAGTAAATCGCCAAGGCTTTGCCTGTCAATTTTATGGAGATACCAGCAACCTCAAGCTCTTTACTCAAGGTGTTAATATTGACAATGACGTCTTTACCAGCCGCACTGTTCATTGCAGAGACTGTTTTGGAGAATGAATGTTCGTTCATTTGAGTAAACATTGCTTCATCAACCTGACGACGCATACGTACAAAAGGAATCTCAGCGAGGGTTACGTTTGCATTTTTGGTATTGACCACTTTTTTCTTATCTCGGCCAACGATATGCTTATCATATGGCGTTGGATAATAAAACTCACTCGTAAATTCATAATCATCATCTACAAATACATGACTCAAAACATCTTGTTCTCGACCATAGAGTGACATTGCATATCCCATATAAAACGCCATCGTTTTTCGGCCACCCGCTATAGATGCATGAATCATCAGATCATCATTTTGAGTTAGTTGTGCAATTTTACTAGTGATAAAGTCTGCCATGATTGTTTGATCTGCTTCACCTTTTGCATCACTTAATACATTGCCTTGCTCATCTTCAATCAGCCAAATATTGTTCTCGTCAAATTTAATCTCTGGTAGGTGGTAATCTTCTATCAATTTTTGCCAGTGGCCTTTAACAAAAAAACCATCAATTAGAGTTTGTTTCGAGTTTTCTGTTGTGATAACAAAGATCTCTTCTGGCATCGGGTTTCCCTGCTTATACAGTGCATAAACAGTCTCTGTTAGAACTTGTGGGCTTGCGCCGGTTACAGCTACCAATACATTTTTCATTACGATTACCAAATAACAGGTGCCACCATGGCACAATTTATAATATTACAGTCATGTAGGACATTAGGTTAA